>DATCPV010000211.1:0-3001 GCA_036569885.1 Gaiellales bacterium
GCGGTGAACGGCACCAGGTTGGCGGCCGCCGACCGGCCGATCAGCCGCCCGGTCTCGGGCGAGCCGGTGAAGCTCACGCGGCGCACATCCGGATGCGAGACCAGCGCCGCACCGGCCTCCTCGCCGATCCCCTGCAGCACGTTGAACACGCCCGCCGGCAGGCCCGCCTCGGCCGCCAGGTCGGCGAGCAGTGAGCACGACAGCGGCGACCACTCGGCCGGCTTCAGCACGACCGTGCACCCGGCCGCCAGGGCCGGCGCCGTCTTCCAGGTCGAGAGCATGAAGGGCGCATTCCAGGGCGTGATCACCGCGGCCGGGCCGGAGGGCATGCGCACGACCCGGTTCTGGGTGCCGTTGCTCGACCACACGCGCTCGGCGTACCCCGCGGCCAGGTCGGCGTAACTGCGGTAGTTGCGGGCGCCGCGGCCGATCACCCGCGCCCGCAGCGAGCGCTCGAGCATGGCCATGTCGAGGCATTCGACGCGGGCGATGCGGTCGATGTCGCGATCGATCAGGTCGGCCAGGCGGTGCAGATATGGAGCCCTGCCGGCGGCCCCCAGCGCCGCCCAGCCCGGGAAGGCCGCCCGGGCCGCGCGCACGGCCAGGTCGGCTTCGCGCTCACCACCCCGCGCGACCTCTGCCAGCGGCGCCTCGTCGATCGGCGAGCGGTCGCAGAACCGCTCGGACGAGGCGATCCGCTCGCCGCCGATGAAGTGGTCGGGCGAGACGTCGATGCCGGCGACCGTGCTCACAGCCCCCGGACGGTCTCGAGGTCGTCCACTGTGTAGGCAAACGTGAACCGGAAGCCGTCACCGACCCGCACGGGCGCGAGCGCGTCGTGCTCCTCCCCGGGAGCCGGCAACAGCTCGAGCGTGGCCGGCCCGCCGTGGATGGGCGAGATCGCCCGGTCACGGCTGCGGGCGCGGACGAGCTCGTGCACGGCCGGATCGTCATGCCGTCCGGCCGCGAGCCGCGGAAAGTGGCGCCGGTTGATGAGCGGCGGGCCGTTGTGGGTCGGGCCGGTTGCGGTCTCCCACTCCGGTGTGACGGTGCCCTTGGCCAGCCGGTGGCCGTTGGCCGAGACCGTCCCCGCGAACGTGCGGCCCTCGGCCCGGCAGTCGAGCCCGAAGGAGCGGGTCATGTCGATCTGGCCGAGCTTCTTGGGGAACCCCTGAATCCAGCCGCGCACGAGGGCGAAATCCTTGTCGACCCAGATGTACGGACAGGTCGTGACCTCCTCGCCGTCCAGGAGCGCGTTCACGACGATGAAGAACTCCTTGTACTGCCCGCGAGCCGGCTCGAGCAGCTCCTCCCCGCCGTCCGCGCAGGACTGCCAGTCGACGAAGAGGGCCGCGGCCCGGCCCGGGTCGGGGTGCGGCTCGAGGCCCGCGGGCAGGACGGCGGCCACGGCGGCCGGGTCGGCCCAGTACTCGATCACGAAGAAGTCGCCCACGTAGTGCCAGGGAGGCGCCGGCACGAGCGATGCCGTCCCGTGAGGGGAGAGCGGCAGCGAATATCCGGAGGAGTTCGTCAACGCACGACCTAGCCTAGTCGTGGAGGAACTGCTCCACGAGGGACTCGGCGAAGGCCTTGTCGGCGATCTTGTAGGCCAGCGCCGTCATCCGCCACGAGTCGGACAGGTAGAAGCGCTCGTACAGCTCGCCGCGGCCGCCCAGGTCGGAGCCGACGTAGTCCCAGGCCAGCCGGAAGAGACGGATGCGGCGCTCGGCATCGGCGCCGGCGGCCTGGTAGTAGGTCGCAATCGCGTCCGCCATCGGCCCGTGCAGGTCGGCCTCCGACGGCGTGCACATGAACCCGCCGCCGCCCATCAGCTGCAGCAGCTCGTTGCAGTAGGGCAGCCACTTGGGCATCTCGCCGCGCAGGGCCAAAAACGGCCGGTCGTCGGGGTACCACACGCCGCCCTCGTCGAGGCTCGACCCGGCCTCGGCGGCCACGAGCGCCGAGCGTGTCAGCTCGGCCATGTTCCAGATCTGGCCGAGCTTCTCCTGAATGTGGTCGAAGCGGGCGACGCCGGTGGTGTTGGCGATCATGTGGCCAAGGCCGAACGCGAACGAGAGCTTGACGTAGCCGCGCGTGAACGCCTGATGCATGATGTGGCCGCGCCAGCCCGTATCGGTGATCACCTCGGAGTAGCCCTCCGTGTCGCCGTCGAGGAACACCCGCTCCTTCGGCACCTCGACATCGTCGAAGATCGCCACCGCATCGACCTCGTCGAAGCGCGACGACAGCGGATAATCGAAGCTCGAGCGCTGCTTGGAGTAAGAGTCGCGGCAGATGAACCGCAGGCCGGGTGTGCCCATCGGGATCGCGAACGAGAGCGCGTAGCGGCCATCCTGAGGCCGGATATCCGAGCCCGGGTAGATCGTGAGCTCGTCGGCGAAGGGCGCCAGCGTGGCCAGCATCCGCGCGCCCCGCACGGTGATGTGGCTCTCGGTCTCGCCCACCTTGTGCAGCGCGACCTGGCCGGCGGCCTGCTCGGCCTCGGGCTTCGACCGGTCGACCTGGGGGTTCATGATCGAGTGGGTCGTCGAGAGGTCGCGGTCGCGCATCAGCCGCTGGTAGGCGACGAGGTTCGCGGCGCCCTGCTCGTTGCCGCGCCGGGCCCACACGTCGGAGCGGCCGGCGAAGCAGGCGAAGGTGACGTTCAGGTAGTCGGGCGTGCGCCCCATGGTGCCGCCAGAGAGCGCCGCGACCAGTTCGATCGCTCGGCGCCGCCGCTCGAGGTCGGCCTGCGAGCGCGGGATCAGGTGCGTCACGTTCACGAGCCGGCCGTCGTCGGGCGAGGGGGCGAGCATCTCGTCGGCGTGCTCGTGCTGCAGGTCGTAGACCCGAGCGAGCGACATCGCCGCGCCGCGCAGCTCGTCGTGGTCGAGCGGATGCGTGATCTTGACGCCGTTCAGCCACAGCTCGCGGCCGTCGCCGCGCAGGCCGTCCAGGTACTCCTGCCCGGTGCGGGCTGCGACCGTCACGCCGGCTCCCC
>DATCPV010000212.1:0-2128 GCA_036569885.1 Gaiellales bacterium
GTCCTGGGGCCGGCCGTCTTCACCCCGCTCCTCGCCCACCGCAGGGTCGATCCCGCCGCGCTGACCACGCCGTGGCTGGTGGCGGCGGGCACCGCGCTGGTCGCCCTCGCGATGGTGCTGACTGTGCGGCCCGACACGCGCACGATCGGCGAGCTCATCGGCGCCAGGGACGGCGAGCCGGCCGTCGCGTCCGCCGCACCGCTTGCCGAGATCATCCGCCGCCCCGGCGTGATTCCGGCGATGGCGGCGAGCCTCGCGAGCTTCGGCGTCATGGTCTCGGTGATGAACCTGGCCGGGTATGTCGTCGTCGTCGACCACCACCACTCCCAGGACTCGGTGTTCCCGATCATCGGTGCCCACGTCCTGGGGATGTACGCGCTTGCACTCGTCGTCGGGGCGTTGATCGACCGGGTCGGGCGCACGCCGGCCCTCGCCGCCGGGCTCGTGGTCATGGGCGCCTCGACGCTCGGGATGCAGTGGTTTGGCAGCGTGCCGATGACGGCCCTCCTGCTCTTCGGGCTCGGCATCGGCTGGAACATCTCGTTCGTGGCCGCAACCGCGCAGATGGCCGATCGCACCAGCCCGGCCGAGCGCGGCAAGCTGCTCGGGTTCAACGACCTGGTGGCGGCGCTGCTCGGCGCGGCCCTCGCCCTGGTGGGCGGCTACGGGCTGGAGTCGGCCGGCGTGGGAGCGCTCGCGGTCGGGGCCACGGCGATCGTCATCTCGCCGGTGGCCTGGATCCTGTGGCGGGTGCCCGAGCCGGATGCAGCCGGCGCGTGAGTGCGCCAAACGGGGTCAGACCCCTTTTGGCGCGCTCGATCAGCATCCGGTGCGGTATGGTCGCCACCAGGCGAGCATGTCGCAACCATCACCAACCGGCATCCCGTGGTGGCTCCGCGCCTACCTGCTCGTCGGGGCGGTGCAAGGGCTCACGATCGCGCTGACCGGGTTCTTCCGCCCGGCGCACGTGATCGGGTTCCCGCTGCTCGTGACGCCGCTCAACACCAGGTTCGTGGCGTCGTTCTACCTGGCCGGCGCGACCGGCCTGATCGCCTCGGCATGCGCCCGCCGGGCGGTGGACACCCGCATCTACGTGTTCGGGTTCACCATCGTGACGACGCTGCTCCTGGTCGCAACGCTCTGGTACTGGTCGACGTACACGGCGGTCAAGATCCCCTACCCCTGGCTGACGTCCTACGTGCTCGAGCCGATCGCGGGCGTCGCGATCCTGCGCACGCTGCACCTGGGCCGACCGGCGCTCGCGGGCCGGCACCGGCTGAGCCGGGTGTTCGAGACCCAGGCGGCGGTGTTCGGGGTGCTCGGGATCGTGCTTGCCGCGGCTCCGGGCGTCGCCGTCCGGCTGTGGCCGTGGGCACTCACCCCAGTGCTCGCGCGCACCTACGCGGCGATCTTCATCGCATTTGCGATCGGCGCCCTGCTGGCCGCCGGTGAGGGCCGGCGGGCCGCGGTGCGGCCGTTTGCCCTCAGCTCGCTGGTGCTGGTCGCCGCCACGGCGTGCGTGTCGCTCTTCCACCACGACCGCTTCGACGGCGGCCCCGCCACGTGGCTCTGGGCGGTCGGGCTGACCGTGGGCCTGGCCGGGTTCGCCGTCGCCGGCGCGGCATCGTTCCGAACCGGCGCGGGCGCGACGTGACCCCGACGCTGCGCCCGTACCTGGCCCTCCTGGGCGCGACGCTCTTGGGCCAGGGGCTGGTGTCGTGGGCGCTCGACTGGAGCGGCAATGCCAGCAATCAGCTGCCCTACCGGTTCGCCAACTCCGATCCACGGCACGCTTTCGTTCACGTCGCCTGGGGGAGCGTGATGCTGGTGCTCGTCGCGCGTGGGATGGACGAGCGCGGCTACGCCCGCCTGGCGCTCGCGTTCGGCGTCTTCTACACCGCGCTCGCCGGACTGGGCGTGGTCGTCCACCATCCGCTCGGCCTGCGGCTCGACCGGGGCGAGAACGTGTTCCACTTCATCGTCGGCCCGATCACACTTGCACTGGCACTGGCGGCCCTGCGGGTCGAGCGGATGCACGACCGCGCCAAACCTTTTAGCGCACGCTAGGGGGCGAGCATGTGCAGGCGCAGCGGGCGGCCCGCGACCGAGCCGTCCAGGCGGGCGCGGG
>DATCPV010000213.1:0-1640 GCA_036569885.1 Gaiellales bacterium
CCCATGCCCTGAACAACCACGAGAGCGGCAACACCGTTGTCGTCGGCGCGCGGCCAGACTCGCGGGCGTGGAAGAAGGCCTCCGACGACGGACTGCCCGTCGCCACGGTCGCCGAGGCCACCGCCCAAGCCGACATCGTGATGGTGCTCGTGCCCGACCATATCCAGGCGGGGCTGTACCGCGACGAGATCGCCCCCAACCTGCGCCCCGGCGCGATGCTGATGTTCGCACACGGATTCACGATCCACTTCGGCCAGATCGCACCGGCCGCGGACGTCGACGTGGCCATGATCGCCCCGAAGGGCCCCGGCCACCTCGTCCGCCGCCAGTACACGCAGGGGATCGGCGTGCCGGCGCTGATCGCCGTGCACCAGGACTCCAGCGGCTCGGCCCGCGCGCTCGCGCTCGCCTACGGCCACGGCATCGGCTGCGCCCGCGGGGGCCTGCTCGAGACCACCTTCGCGGAGGAGACCGAGACCGATCTGTTCGGCGAGCAGGCGGTCCTGTGCGGCGGCGTCACCCGCCTCATCCAGACCGGCTTCGAGACGCTGGTCGAGGCCGGCTACCAGCCCGAGATCGCCTACTTCGAGTGCCTCCACGAGATGAAGCTGATCGTCGACCTGATCTGGGAGGGCGGCCTCGCGGGGATGCGCGACTCGATCTCGGACACGGCCGAGTACGGTGACCTCACCCGGGGGCCGGTCGTGATCGACGAGCACGTCCGCGAGACGATGCGAAGCCTCCTGCGCGACATCCAGGAGGGCCGCTTCGCCCGCGACATCATCGCCGAGGAGGCGGCCGGGCGGCCACAGTTCCAGGCGCTGCGGCGGCGCGCGGCCGAGCATCAGATCGAGCAGGTGGGCGCCGAGCTGCGGGCGATGATGCCGTGGATCGGCCAGCCCGCGGAGGCCAAGGCCAAGGCGTAGCCGCCTGGCCGAATCGTGCTCGCGCTCTACTGCTACGACGGCTCGGCCGACGCCGGGAATGCCATCGAGCGGTCGGCCCCGCTCCTGGGTGGCCACGACGCGCTGGTCCTGTGCGTGTTCGACTCGATGCTGGCGGTGCAGGCGGGCGACTTCCCCTACCCGGACATGCTCCCGCTCGAGGACGTCGAGCGGGTGGACGACGCCGCCCGGCGGCGGTCGCTGGAGGTCGCCGCCGCCGGCTGCGACCTGCTGCGGGCGAGGGGCTGCGACGCCCAGCCGGCGGCGGTCGAGAGCGTCGGCGCGGTGTGGCGCACGATCCTGGAGGAGGCCGACTCGCGGGACGCGGCCGTGATCGTGCTCGGATCGCGCGGCCTGACGGGGGTGCGCTCACTCGTGCTCGGCAGCGTCTCGCATGGCGTGGTCAACCACTCCCACCGGCCGGTGCTCGTGATCCCGAGCCAGGGAGACTCGAGCGACACGCCCCGCGGCGACTGACAGCGGTCAGGTGCCGGCGTAGGCCGCGAGGTGCTCGCCGGTGAGGGTTGAGCCGGCGGCGCCGAGGTCGGCGGGTGTGCCCTCGAAGACGATCCGGCCGCCGTCGTGGCCGGCGCCCGGGCCGAGGTCGATGATCCAGTCGGCGCGCGCCATGATCGCCTGGTTGTGCTCGATGACGATGACCGACTTGCCGGAGTCGACGAGCCGGTCGAGCAGGCC
>DATCPV010000214.1:0-2483 GCA_036569885.1 Gaiellales bacterium
GTGGTCGAGCGGGCGGTGCTCGAGGGGCTCTCGACCGTGATCGAAGGAGTGCACGTCGTCCCCGGCCTCGTGACCGCCGAACAGCACGCGGCGGCCGTCGTGGTGCAGCTGATGCTGGCGATCACCGACGAGGACAACCACCGGTCGCACTTCTTCTCCCGCGGCTCGGAGCCGGGGGGATTGCGGTCAATGGACCGCTATCTGCGCCGGTTCGGCGAGATCCGCCGGATCCAGGAGTATCTGGTGGCGCGGGCCGAGCAGAAGGGCTGGCCGGTCATCGAGGCCGGCGACCCCGACGAGGCTCTGCTGGCGGTCATGGACCTGATCCTCGAGCGCGCCACCGCCCGCGCCGCCGCGGTACCCTGACCGCATGGCTTCGACGGAGCGCCAGGCCGAGCTGGCTGAGGAAGAACGGATCTCGGAGTCGGCCGGGAGCTGCCCGTGCACCGACCTCGCGTCGGTCACCGAGCGCAGCGCGCTCGCGGCCGGCCGCTTCCTCGGCCGCGGCGATGCGGCGGCGGCCGACCGGGCGGCGTCTGAGGCCATGCGGGTCGGCCTCGCCGGCGTGCCCGTGTCGGGGACGCTCGTGATCGGCCGCGACGCCGACGACCACGCGCTACACGAGGGCGCCGAGCTCGGCGCCGGGGGCAGGGCCCTCGACCTGGCCTGCGATCCGGTCGGCAACGGCTCGGCGGTGGCGGGCGGGCGCGCGGGGGCGCTGTCGATCCTCGCCGCCAGCGATCCCGGCGGCCTGATGCAGGTGCCGCGGATGTACATGCGCAAGATGGCCGTCGGGCCGGTCGCCAAGGGCCGCATCGACCTGCGCCGTCCGGTCGGCGAGAACCTGGAGGCGATCGCCGATGCGTTCGGCCGCAAGGTGGCCGACGTGACCGCGATCGTGCTCGACCGGCCCCGGCACGACGACCTGATCGCCGAGATCCGCGAGTCCGGCGCCCGCATCAAGCTGATCTCCGACGGCGACATCGTCGCCTCGATCAGCGCCGCGATCCGCGGCACCAACGACCATCTCGCGATTGGTATCGGCGGCGCGCCCGAGGGGATCATCGCGGCGGCTGCGCTGAGCTGCCTGGGCGGCGAGATCCAGGGCCAGCTGTGGCCGACGAGCCGCACCGAGATCAACCGCGCTGCCGGTGACGGCATCGAGGACGTGGGCCGGATCTTCGGCATCGACGACCTGGTGCGCGGTTACCAGACCGTGGTCGCCACCGGCATCTCGGGGGGCGACATGCTCCGGGGCGTTCGCTACATGGCCGACGGCGCCCGCACCCACTCGCTCGTGTTGTGCTCGCGCTGCAACCGCGTCCGCTTCATCGACTCGATCCATCTGTTCTCGGGCGACCGGCACGAGGAGATCCGGCTGTGAGCCGCCGGACGGAGCGGTACGCTCCGTCCCCAACGTGATGGCAATCGCCGAACCGCTGCTCCACGAGCTGCACGATCGCGCCCGCGAACGCGGCATCGAGGGGTACCGGCGCATGTCCAAGACCGAGCTCCTGCAGGTGCTCGGTGCGGTCGAGGCGGGGCCGACGATCGTGGAGTCGGCCGTGCGCGCCGGCCTCGGCATCCTCACGCTCCGCGGCGGCGGCGAGAACGCGCTGTCGTTGGAGACGCTCGAGCAGCTGGCCGACGCCGGCGAGGCGCTGGCCGCCGACCCGGCCGTGCGGCTGGTCGCGGTCACGGGGTCGGGCACCCGCATTTTCTCGTCCGGCGCCGACCTGAAGGTGCTCAGGGATCTCTCGGGCGAGGAGGTCGCCGGGCGCGGCGGTGCCGCCTTGGACCGCTTGGCCGCGCTCGAGGTGCCCACCGTCGCGCTGTTGAACGGCCATGTGGTCGGCGGCGGCATCGACCTGGCACTTGCGTGCGACTGGCGGATCGCCGTGGAGGGGGCCAAGTTGCGCTTCATCCACAACGAGCTGGGCTTCACGCCGCCGTGGGGCGCCATCGCCCGCCTGGTTGCGCTCGTGCGCCCCCAGATCGTCCTGCGGCTGTTTGCGACCTGCGAGCTCGTCTCGGCGCAGGAGGCTCGTGTGATTGGCGTGGTGGACGACGTCGTCGCACCCCACAAGCTCATGTCCAGGGCCGAGTCGCTGGCCGTCCGTATCGGCCGCGCCGACCGTCGCGCGCTGTCCGAGACCAAGCGCCTGCTCCGTCCCGGCATCGCGCACGAGGAGCACGCCCGCGCCTTCGCCGCCCTCTGGGACGCTACGATTCCGCGATGAGCCTGACCAAGGACGATGTGTTCGAGGCGCTGCGGGTGGTCGAGGACCCCGAGCTCGGAATGGACGTCGTCGACCTCGGCCTCGTCTACGAGGTGACGGTGGACGGCCCCGCCGTCTCGGTGCTCTACTCGCTGACGTCGATGGGCTGCCCGGCCGGAGCGCAGATCGAGCAGGACATCAGGGACGCGGTCGGCAGCATGGAGGGCGTCGAGAAGGTCACGACCGAGCTGACCTATACGCCGC
>DATCPV010000215.1:0-6966 GCA_036569885.1 Gaiellales bacterium
CTGCTGCTGGCCCCGTCACACAAGGAGGTGACGGCCGAGCCGCTCGGCCTGGACGAGTCGAGCATCGAGGGCACCGCGGCGGTGGTGGCGCTCGCCGCCTACCTCGGCGTCGCGGTGCTGCGCGTCCACGATCTGCCGTTCATGCGCCACGTCGCCACGATGGGCTGGCTGATCGCCGGTGGAAGGGTAACGCCGCCTGTGACGGTGCCAGGCACGGGCCTCCCGGCCGGCACACTGCTGTCACCCGGGCGTCACGCCGCCGGTGCGCCGAGATCGCCGGCGAAGAACGACGGCAGGAAGGCGCCGTCTCGGTAGATCGGCTCGCCGTCGGCGTGGATCTCGCCGCCCGAGCGCAGGTCGCACACCATGTCCCAGTGCAGCCCTGAGCGGTTGAGGCTGCCCGTGTTCGGATATCCCGCGCCCACCGCCATGTGACAGGTGCCGCCCATCTTCTCGTCGAACAGGATCTGCTTGGTGAACTCGGTCACCATGTAGTTGGTGCCGATCGCGAACTCGCCGAGCACCGACGCGCCGTCGTCCATGCCCAGCATCTGGATGAGGTAGTCGTGGCCCACCGCGGCCTCCGATCTCACCACCCGGCCGTCCTCGAAGCGCAGGCGCACGTCCTGCACCTCGCGTCCTCCCATGACCGCCGGAAACGAGAAGCGCACGTCGCCCGACGTCTCGGACTCGATCGGCCCCGTGAACACCTCGCCGTCGGGGAAGTTGCGCTCGCCGCGGGAGGCGACCCATTTGCGGCCCGTCACACCCACGCTCAGGTCGGTGTCCTCGGCGATCACCCGCAGCGTGCGCACGTCCGCAAGCTGCTCGGCCAGGATCGCCAAAGTGGTCGCGTACTCCCGCCAGGCCTCCGCCGGATCGTCCAGGTGCAGCCAGCCGGCCCGGTAGATGAAGTCGGCGTAGGCGTCCAGCGACATGTCGGCATCCTGGGCGAAGGCGTCGCAGGGGTAGGCGGTGACGCACCAGCGCAGCTCGCCGGCCGCGGAGCGCTCCATGAAGCGGCCCATGACCGGCTGGGCCGCGAGCGACCGGCGGGCGAGCTTGCCCGGATCGATGCCCGACAGCTCGCGCGTGTTCCAGGCCGCGTGGATGGCGATGCGGGCGTCGATCGCGTCCATCTCCTCGAGCACGTACCCGGGGAGGTGGTCGAGCTGGGCGTCCCCGGCGGCCGTCAGGTAGGCCTCGTCGATTCCCTGCACCGAGGCGCGCACATGCGGGATCGCACCGGCGGCGAGCGCCGCCTGCACCAACTCGACGATCAGCGGCTCGGCGATCTCGGGCCCCTGGATCAGCACGAGGTCACCCTCGCCGAGGTTCAGGGAGTAGTTCGTGAGCACCCCCGCCAGCCGCTCCACGCGCGCGTCGGTCACAGGAACCGCCCGTCGCGGTAGATCACGTCGCCGTCGGCGCGCACCTCGCCGCCCGACCGCAGGTCGCACACCATGTCCCAGTGAAGGCCGGAGCGGTTGCTGCCGCCGGCCTCGGGAAAGCCCATCCCCAGGGCGACGTGACACGTGCCCCCGATCTTCTCGTCAAACAGCGTGTCGCGCGTGCCCGTGCGGATCTCGTCGTTCATGCCGAAGGCGACCTCGCCGAGGTAGCGCGCGCCCGCATCCATGTCGAGCATCTGGCGCAGGAACGGACCGCCCTTGACCGCCTCCTCGCGCACAACCCGCCCCTGCTCGAACCACAGCCGGACGCCGGTGACGTCGTTGCCGTTGTACGGCGCGTCGAGGCTGAAGGTGATGTGCCCGCGCGTGGCCGTCTCGACGGGGCTCGTGAACACCTCGCCGTCCGGAAAGTTCTGGTGGCCGTCGGCATTCACCCACGTGCGGCCGGACACGTCGAGGGTCAGGTCGGTGTCCGCGCCCAGGATGCGGAGCTCGCCGACGCTCTGAAGCTGCGCGACGACTTGATCCTGCCGGGCCGACTGCGCGCGCCAGAACTCGATCGGGTCGTGGTCGAGCAGGTGGCCGGCCGAATAGACGAAGTCCTCCCACTCGGTCAGCGACATCCCCGCGTCCTGGGCGGCGGAGTCGCAGGGGAATGCCGTCCCGCACCAGCGCACCTCCCCGCGCGCCTCACGGTCGAAGAAGCGCTCGAACAGCGGCCGCGTCGCCGCCGAGCGGATGGCCTGGCGGTTGGGGTCGATCCCGCTCGCAAAGCGGTTGTTGCGCTGCGCCCAGATGCTGAGGGCGCGCGTGGGCGCCTCGACCTCGATCTCGTCCAGCCGGGTGACCGTCTGCAATTGTGCGTCGCTGGCGTTGGCCAGAAACGCGGCCTGGGCGCGCTCGAGCCGCGTGCGCACCATGGGGTGTGCCCCCAGCTCGGTCACCTTGCGCACCATCTCGACGATCAGCGGCTGGGCGACGGGCGGCCCGTCGACGAGGACGGTGTCCCCCTCGCCCACCTGCAGGGAGTAGCGGCAGAGGACGTCGGCGAGAGTGGTCAGTCGGGGGTCGCGCACCGGTCGCGAATCCTACCCGCAGGTCAGCGGGCCGAGAGCACCGCGTCGAGGATCCGCCCGGCGCCGAACCTGACCGGGTCGTCGGCCACGAGGCCCGTCTGGCGCTCGGTCTGGTCGATCGCCTCGCGAGCGGCGTCCTCGCTGATCCGGTTCGTCTTGAGCGCGACGGCCACCACGGGTGCCGGCCGTACGTGCCGCGCCATCCGCACCTGGTCGTCGATGAGCTCCGGCAGGCTGCCAATGGGGTAGCGGGGATCGTCCTCGATCAGCTCGCGCCCCGGCTCATGGACGAACACCATGGCGTGCGGCGCCGACCCGTGCAGCAGGCCGAGCGTCACACCGGAGTAGTAGGGGTGGTTCAGCGATCCCTGGCCCTCGATCCAGAGAATGGCACCCTCGCCGCCACGGGCCTGGCCCTCGATCACGAGCTGCTCGGCGGCGCCGGCGACGAAGTCGGAGACGACCTCGTCGACCGCGATCCCCCACCCGGCGATCGCGATCCCCGTCTGCCCGGTGGGAACGAACACCGACGCGAGCTCGCGGCGGCGGGCTTCGCGGTGAAGCTCGAGGCAGACCGTCATCTTGCCGAGCGCGCAGTCGGATCCGACCGTCAGCACGGTGTGCGTCTTTGCCGCGATGTTCGCGCCGGTGGGCACGTCGAGGCCGTCCGGAACTCGGCGCAGGTCGCGCAGCCCGACCCCGGCCCGCTCGGCGGCGGCGGAGATCTCGGCATCGTCGGACAGGAATTCGTGCAGGCCGCTTTCGACGTCGAGGCCACGCTCGATCGCCTGGAGGATGCTGCGGCGGAAGTCCGGCGGCAGCTTGCCGCCGGCCGGGGCCACACCGATCAGGAGCGTCGTCGGGCTGTGGTCCATGGCGGCCTCGACGTCCGCGACCACCGGGACGTCCTGCGCCAGCCCGGGGACGTGGTCGGCCGCGACGGTGCCGGCGCGGGTCGAATCGATGACCGCGACGGTGGGCGAGTCGGAGTAGCGCATGACCCCCGTCGCCGTCTTTGCGTCCTCGTCGAAGCACCCCTCCGCGAGCACCGCGTAGCGCCGCTGCGCCGTCACGGCCACGGTTCCAGCGGCGTGACGCCGAGCCCCGGCCCCTCGCCCGGCAGGACACGACCGTCCACGAAGCCGAGTCCTGTGTGGCTGTCGTTCCTGTTCAGCAGATGGCCGTCGAGGTCGACTACGTCCACCAGCGGCGAGATCTGGGCGGCCTGGGCGATCCCGAGCGACGACTCGTTCATACACCCCAGCATCACGTTCAGACCGAGCGCCCGGGCGGCGTGGATCATCCGCACCGCCTCGCGGATCCCGCCCGACTTCGTCAGCTTGATGTTGACGCCGTCAGCGATGCCGGCCGCAGCGGCGATATCGGGCAGGGTGTGGCAGCTCTCGTCGACCACGATCGGGATCGGCAGAGAGCTGTCATGGAGGCGGGTGTAGCCGGCCGTGTCGCCCGCCGGCAGCGGCTGCTCGATCAACTCGACGCCGAGTGCGCGCAGCTCGGGCACGAGCTCGATGGTCGAGTGCACCGTCCATGCCTCGTTGGCGTCGACGCGGATCAATGCGTCGGGCGCCTCTGCGCGCACGGCGCGGACGCGCTCGAGATCGGCGGCGCCCCCCACCTTGATCTTGAGGGCGTGGTAGGACGCCGCGGCGGCCGCGCGTCGGGCGGTGCCCTCGACCGTGTCGATCGAGATGGTGTAGCTGGTCGGCGGCGGCGTGCGCTCGAGCCCGAGGATGCGCCACAGCGGCTGGCCGCAGATCTTGCCGAGGAGGTCATGCAGCGCCCCGTCGACGGCGCACTTGGCAGCCATGTCGCCGGGGATTTCGCCGATGCGGCCGAGGATGGCCTCGATCGCGAGCGGGTCGTCGCCGAGGAGCGGCGGGACGAGCTCGAGAAACGCGAGCGCGCTTGCGATCGACTCGTGGTAGTGCTCGTCAGGCGCGCTCTCGCCGTAACCGACCAGGTCGCCGTGCCGGATCGCCACCTGGACGACCTGGGAGTGCGTGTCGGCACTGCGCGAGATGACGAACGGCTCGAGATACTCGAGCCCGAAGACGCGCGTGAAAAGCTCCATCGCGGCCACACTATCCGACCGGCGCAGGTGCCGGGCGGGTGCTGGACTGGGGAGGCGTGGAATCCTCCCCGCGGCGGTATCATCGCGTGCGATGGGTCGTAGCGAGGATGACCGCGTGATCCGCGAGATGCTTGCGCCGAACCTGGACGACGTGCTGTACGCGCTCGGCTTCTGGCTCCGGCGCCACAGCCAGCTGCCCTTCTACCGCCGTGCCGCCCGCCGCGAGGCCGAGCGGAGCATCGCGTTCTGGCGCGAGCGCGCGATCGCCGACGCCTCCCGGTCGCCGGCGGCGCTGTTCGGCTCGGGCCGGACCGTCGTCCGCGTGATGCGTCTCACCGCCACGTATCACGCGCGCCGCTTCCTTGCGCGCATGACCGCGCTGGTGCTGACGGCGATCGCCGTCGGTGTCGCGGTCACCATGCTCGTCGACCGGTAGAATCTCGGCCTCAAGCAACGCGCCTGTAGCTCAGGGGATAGAGCGTGCGCCTCCGGAGCGCAAGGTCGTAGGTTCGATTCCTACCAGGCGCATTTTTTGGCTCAACCATGCGGCTTTGAGAGGCACCTGAGTGGACTCGAACCATGAGTCACCCAGGCAGATATTCTCCGATATCGCCGGTCAGGTCAAGTGGGAGGCTGACGAACTTGGCGCTCGGCGGAGCGCTCGTGGCGGGCAAGCCCCGACCACCTCTGCCTTGCCATGCACGCCTTCACCGTCGCGGCACCCCTTCGTCCCCGAGACTCGCGGACTTTCATCTGGAAGCGGTTGCAGATTCGCCGCGGATGGAGTGCAACACGAGCATCTCCGAGCGGGGCGGCAAGAGCTGCCCGAGTGCGGTATCGTCGCTTTCCCCTGAACAGGATGGGAGGTTGTGATGGCTTTCATGGTGCTGAACTTGCAAACCGGGGATTACGACGCCTGGAAGCAGATGTTCGATTCAGACCCGGCTGGGCGGAAGCAGACCGGCAAAGGCCACATTCTGTCGCGCAATCCCGATGATCCGAACGAGGTCTTTATCCGCGTGGAGTTCGATTCTGTTGAGGATGCGAAGGCGTTCCGAGAGCGCCTGCTCGCTTCGGGCGCGCTCGACAACCCGGGCGTGAAGGTGAAGATGGGGCCGACGGTCATCGAGCCCGCTGAGCAGGTGACGTACTAGTCAACCGAGCCGGCCGTCCCCCACTACACTGGCACCAAGCGACTCCGCCATCCGGTCGTTGGAGGCCTCGAACTGACGTATGAGGTGATGACACTGGCAGCCGACCCGGGGCTGACGATGTTCGCCTACACAGCCGAACCTGGTTCGAAGTCGGAGGAGTCACTGAATCCCCTCGCGAGTTGGACGGCGACGCTCGACCAGGCGGAGCCGGCGCCCGTGGCCGACCGATAAGGCCGAGCATGTCCGACGCCGAGCCCGAGGCCGAGCGCGGCGACGAGCACCAGGTCACGCCGCTGGAACTCTTCTTCGACCTGGTCTTCGTGTTCGCGATCACGCAGGTCACAAGCCTGCTCGTACATAGCCCGACGTGGGATGGAGTCCTTCACGGGATGCTCGTCCTCGCGGCGGTCTGGTGGGCCTGGACGACATACGCGTGGCTGACGAGCACGATCGACGTCGACGAGGGTGGCGTCCGGCTGGGGATGCTCGCCGCGACGGGAGCGATGCTCGGCGTCGCCCTGGCGGTGCCTGGCGCCTTTGGAGACAACGCCGTCCTCTTCGGCGCTGCGTACCTCCTCGTCCGCCTCTTTCATTTCTTCCTTTCCGCCGTTGTCGCCCGGGATGATCCGGACCGTCGCAGCGTGCTCCTTCGGTTCGCGCCGACCGCGATGCTCGGTGCATCGTTGATCCTTTTGGCCGGCTTCCTCGACGGCCGCGAGCGAATCGTGGCGTGGCTGGTCGCACTCGCGATCGACTACCTCGGACCGACCGTCATCGGCATGGGGCGCGGCTGGCGGTTCGCCCCCGCGCACTTCGCCGAGCGGCACGGGCTGATCATCCTGATCGCACTCGGCGAGTCGATCATCGCGATCGGCGTCGGCGCTGAGTTCCAGCTCGTACCAGGAGTCCTGGCCACGGCGGCCCTCGGAATGGTCGTTGTCTCGGCGCTCTGGTGGCTCTACTTCGACGTGGCCGCGATCTTCGCGCGAAGGCGGCTCATACAGGCAACCGGCGTCGAGCAGGCTCGGCTCGCGCGCGACGCCTACAGCTACCTCCACCTACCGATGATCGCTGGCATCGTGCTCTTCGCCCTCGGCCTCAGGACGACGCTCCACCACGTCGGCGACGCACTCCATACCGTGCCCGCAGTCGCGCTGTGCGGCGGCGCCGCGCTCTACCTGCTCGCCCAGATCGCGTTCCTCCACCGAACGATCGGCCGAATCTTCCGGCGG
>DATCPV010000216.1:0-2050 GCA_036569885.1 Gaiellales bacterium
GCCGGGGAGTGCGAGCTCGGCCGCGACTTCGCCGCCCCGTTCGCGATCCGCATGGCCGGGCGCATGCTGGGGCTCTCGCTGGGCGACGTCGCCCGCATCGACGGCTTCTACGCGGCCTTCGCGGGCGCGATGGTCTACGACGGCAACCCGGAGCCGCAGCGGCTGGCCGATGCCGCCCGCGACGAGCTCGACCGGATCCTGCACGCCGAGCTTCGGCGCAGCCGGGCCCGGGCCGACGCATCGATCACGTCGCAGATCGCAAACGACGCCGCCGCGGGCCTGAGCGACGCCGAGGTGGCGGCGCAGCTGCGGGTGATCATGTTCGGCGCGATCGAGACGATCCAGGGCTCGGTCATGAACACCCTGCTCCTGCTCCTGCGAAACCCTGCCCAGCTGGCGCTGGTGCGGGCCGACCCCGATCTGGTCGGAGCCGCCGTCGACGAGGCGGTGCGGCTGATCCCGCCGGTGGCATTCATCGAGCGGTGGACGCGCACGGATGCCACGATCGGCGGCGTGCCGATCGGCGCGGGCGAGTTCATCGGCGTCTCGGTGATCGCGGCCAACCGCGACCCGGCCGTCTTCGAGCGCCCGCTCGAGTTCGACGTGCGCCGCCCGAACCCGCGCCACGCGCTCAGCTTCTCGTTCGGCGAGCACCACTGCCTCGGAGCGCCGCTGGCACGGATCGAGACCGCGGCGGCGGTGCGGCGGCTGCTGTCGGCGCTCGACGGCCTGGAGCTCGCGGAGATCGTCGAGCCGGCCGGCTTTGCGTTTCGCAGGCCGGTGCGGCTCGGGCTCACCTGGAAGGCGTAGAGGCTCTTACTCGACGCGGACGGTGGTGGCCGACGTGAGGGTGCCGGAGCCGGCGACGAACCCGAACAGACTGATGCTCCACGGGTATTTGACGGTGACCGTCACGGTCTGCCCGGCGGTCCAGGGCTGGGCCGGCGACACGGTCACGACCATCTGAGACGTGTTCAGCCACCAGGTCGCGCTCTTGGCCGCGGCGATGGCATCGTTGACGCCGTTGGCGTCACTGCGGGAGACGAGCGCCTTGCGGCCGCCGGTGCGGGCGGCGTTGGTCACCTGGATGTAGTCCGAATATGTCTGGCCGAACTGGTAGATGCCGAAGATCATCAGCATCAGCACGGGCAGGATCAGCGCGAACTCCACCATCGACTGGCCGCGGGTGCGGTGCCGGCGCCCGAGCAGGCGACGGCTGCCGGTGGCGCTGGGGGTGGATGATTCGAGTCGGCCTGACTTGGACATGCGGGTACCTCGGCGACGCCGTCGGGGCTCAGACCGCGCGTCTGGCCGCTTGAAATGATGCAGTGGAGCGCTTGGCAAACGTCCAATACGTCTCATCGGCACGAGTGGCCTTCGGCTTGAGCGATTTTTCGGCGGATTCCTGCTGGCGCACGAGCTGGATACCTCCGAGGTCGGCCGCGGGCCGGGCGTTCCCGGAGAGCCGGGAGAGCACCTTCTCGAGCACACCCTGCGCCTCGATGCTGGCGCTGATGAAGTAACAACCGGCGACGTAGACGTCGGGACGGGGGGAGTGGGTGCGGACGATACGGACGTCCACGGCCATCTCACCCTCGAGGAACCGCGCCGTCAGCATCATGCGATCGCCGCTGCGGGGGCGGGAATCGGTGAGGGTCACCGAGCAGCCGGCCTCGCTCAGATCCGTGAGCGTCACGGGAATGACCTCGTCGGGCACGACGCGCTCGCAGACCAGGGCGCGCAGCGACGCGGCCGCGTTCACGGACAGCCGTTCGGAGCGCCGCCGGTAGCCGTGCGCGAGCACGTCCACGACCTGGATGACCACGCCTGCCCGCGACTCCGAGCGGTACTCGGCCGCGTCGATGACGGCACGCACCTCGATCGGATGGCCGTCATGGGCCAGGCGGCACGTGATCTGCATTCCGGCTGCGACCAGGAGCCGCGGTGCGCTGCCGGTGACCGTGGCGCCCTCGTGCGAGATCGTCCAAACCTCGATCGTGTCGCCACGCTCGGTCTCGACGTCGATCACGGACGCCTCGACGAGCATCGC
>DATCPV010000217.1:0-7177 GCA_036569885.1 Gaiellales bacterium
GCACGTGCGCGAGCTGGTGGCGGGCATCGCGGCGCCCGTTTGCGCGGATCGCGGCTTCCAGCACGTCCAGGGACTCGCGCACGGCCCGGTCGCCGATGGTGTGGATGTGCACGCCGAAGCCCTCGGCGTCGCACAGGCGCACGAACCGCTCGAGCTCGGCGAGTGGATACTGGTCGAGGCCATATTCGCCGGTGAGGCGCCCGTCGGCATCGAGGTAGGGGTCGAGCATCGCGGCCGTGCGGTTCTCGACGACCCCGTCGTGGAAGAACTTCACGTTGCCGCAGGCGAGCCGGCCGACGGTGCCGCTCCGGCGGCGCTCGACGAGGTCGGCGAGCTGGCGCTCGTCGCCTCCCGGCTGCCATTCCAGCGACCCGCGCATCCGCAGCCGCAGCTCGCCCGCGGGGGCGAGATGCTCGTACGCCGCCTCGCCACTCCCGGTCGACCAGGGCGTCCTGGCAGGCGGTGATACCGAGGCTGAAGTAGTAATCCTCGGCCGCGCGGATGCCCTCGACCCGGTCGGCATGCGTCGGCGCCGGGGCGCGATCGAGCACCAGGTGCATCGCCTGCTCCTGGAGCATCCCGACCGGCGCGCCGCGGGCGTCGCGCTCGATCCGCCCACCGGGTGGGTCGGGCGTCCCGGCGGTGACTCCCGCCAGCTCGAGCGCGCGGGAATTGACCCACGCACCGTGGTAGTCGCGGTTGGACAGCACCGCCGGCCGGTCGGGGACGATCGCGTCGAGCGCCGCGGCCGTCGGGATCCCGCGGGGAAAGTCGCTCATCGACCATCCGCCGCCGACGATCCATTCCCGGTCGGGATGGGCCCGCAGTAGGCCGCGATCCGGCGCAGGTGCTCCGCGGCGCTGCGACTGCCCGAGAGGTCGCACCGCGTGGTGGCATAACCGCTCATGCCCAGGTGGCAGGGGGCATCCTGGAAGCCGGGCAGCACCATCGCGCCGCCGAGCTCGACCGGGGTCGCCGGCCCGCGCACGCCCTCGACCTTGTCCGCGCTGCCCACGGCGACGATCCGTCCGCGCTCCACGGCCACGGCATCTGCCCTCCGCCGGGCGGCATCGACGGTATGCACGACGGCGTTTTGCAAGATCAGGTCGGCCGGCATCGCGCGGATGCTACCGACCGCGCCATCGCAATGTTCAAGCGGAGCGGCGTGAACGCCGATTACTCAGGTGGCCATGTCCAGCACTGAACCCCTGCCCGAGCTCGAGCGCGACCCGCTCGACGAATTCCTGTCACTCTTGCCGCCGCTTCCCACCCCGATCGGGGTGTTCTCGGCGGGCGGCGTCGCCGAGGTCGTCCTGGCCGATCTCGACCACGGCCTCCTGATCGGATACGCGCCCCAGATGCTGATGCAGCCCCAGCTGGTCGTCGTCTGCCCGCTCCGCGACCAGAGCGGGGGCGGCTACGACGTGTCCCTGCGCATCGAGAAGGCGTACTTCCAGTCGTCCAACCAGACGCTCCTGCACATGCGTGTGCTCGACGTCGTGCACCAGCCCGGCCATCGCCGCGCCAAGCGCGCCCACCGCACCGACGAGGCCGATGCCGTGGTGCTGCGCTCGCGCGCACTCCCCGACGGCGAGCATTTCCGCGTCCGCACGGCCGACCTGTCGGCGGGCGGCGTCGCGTTCGTGACCGAGCTTCATCTCGCGGTCGGCGACCGGCTGATGCTCTCGATCCACATCGGCGCCCGTCCGATCACGATGGAGGCGCTGGTGATGCGGGTCGAGCCGATGTCGTTCGGCCGCTACCGGATCGGCTGTGAGATCGACGCCATCGCCGACCATGACCGCCGGACCGTCGCCCTGATCGCCGATGCCTCCGAGGGCTCGAGCGACGCCGACGAGCGCGACCCCGAGTTGGTCGCCGCCCGCGTGCAGGGCCGCGCCGAGCAGCACGCGCTCAAATCGCGCCTGGCCGTACGCCGCTACATGCGCTGATTGGCTGCCACGATTCGAGCCTGCTCCGGCGGTGCCGCGGGCTGGCCGTCGAGCAGCGCGTCGGCGAACTCCTCCGCGTCCGCGTGCAGCAGTGCGCGGTTGTGCCGCCGCTCGAAGCCGATGCTCGAGATCGGGTTGCCCGAGAGGCCGCGTCCGCACACCGAACCGCCGTAGTGGCTCGGCAGCACGACCACATGGTCGGGGAGCGCGAGCAGCCGCTGCATCGATGCGTACTGCTCGAGCGCGAGGGCCCGCGCGTCGCCGCCCCCGGCGTGCAGGTCGGGCCGGCCGGCGTCGTTGACGAGCAGCGAGTCGCCGGTGAATGCGAGCCAGGTCTCGTCGGTCTCGCGGCGCCGGTCGGCGACCAGATAGGCGTGGTGGGCGGGTGCGTGCCCGGGCGTTGCAAGGGCGGTGACCAGCGTGTTTCCGAGCTCCACCCGCTCGCCGTCCTCGAGCGCGTGATGGTCGAAGCCGACCCGCGCCCCCGCCGGCAGATAGGCCGTCGCGCCGGTCGCCATCACCAGGTCGGGCAGGCCGGAGACATGGTCGGCCTGGACGTGTGTCTCGAAGACGGCCACGACCCGGGCGCCCGTCGTTTCGGCGGCCTCGAGATAGCGGTCAACCAGCTCGATATGGGGGTCGACGACACCGAGCCGATTATGGGTCGTGCACCCGAACACGTAGCTCGCGCAGGCCGTCTCCGGATACAGGAACTGGCGCAGAATCATCCGCCAGGATCGTAGACCACGACCCGCGCTGGATCGCTTGACCGCCGCCGGCAAACCCGCTAGAACCCACCGCGGCCGTGATCACCCTCGCCCTGACCCACTACAACGAGCTCAAGTTCGTACACGTCCTCGCGGCCGTCATCTGGGTCGGCGGTGCAGCCACGGCGCAGGTGTATGCGCTGCTTGCCGTGCGCACGAACGATCCCGTGAAGGTGGCGGCATTTGCGGGCGACACCGAGTTCGTCGGCACGCGCATCTTTCTTCCCGCCTCGCTGATCCTGCTCGTCTCGGGCATCCTCACGGTGCGTGAGAGCAGCGGCGCATGGGACTACAACCAGGGCTGGGTGCAGTTCGGCCTCGTGATCATCGCGCTCTCGATCGTGACCGGTGCCGGCTTCCTCGCCCCCGAGTCGGGCCGGGTCGCCAAGGTGACCAAGGCGAGCGGGGTCGAGTCGCCCGAGGTGCAGGCGCGCATCCGCCGTATCTTCCTGGTCTCGCGGGTCGAACTCGTGCTGCTTCTGGCGGTCGTCTTCGACATGGTGGTCAAGCCCGGCATGTGAACGTCCATGTCGCGGGGCCTAGAATCCCCCGCATGATGGAACGCTACGACCCGGCCGCAGTCGAGGCGCGCTGGCAGGAGATCTGGGAGCGCGAGCACGTCTTCGACGTCCCCAACCCCGCGCCCGGCGAGGACGTCTCGCGGCTGTCCTACGTGCTCGAGATGCTGCCCTACCCCTCCGGGGAGCTGCACATGGGGCACGTCAAGAACTACACGATGGGCGACGTGGTGACGCTCTACCGGCGCCGGCACGGCGACCGCGTCATGCACCCAATGGGATACGACGCGTTCGGGCTGCCCGCCGAGAATGCGGCCATCCGCTCGGGTCGCCACCCGGCCGAGGCCACCCGCGAGAACATCGCCGCCATCCGCCGCCAGATGAAGCGGATGGGCTGGTCGATCGACTGGAACCGCGAGCTCTCGACCGCCGACCCGGAGTACTACCACTGGACACAGTGGATCTTCCTGCGCCTGTTCGAGGCCGGCCTGGCGTCCCGCAAGAGCGCGGCCGTCAAGTGGTGCCCGAACGACCAGACGGTGCTGGCCAACGAGCAGGTCATCGATGGCCGCTGCGAGCGTTGCGGCGCCGAGGTCGAGGCGCGCACGCTGGAGCAGTGGTTCTTCAAGATCACCGACTATGCCGACCGGCTGCTGGACGATCTCGAGCAGGTGAGCTGGCCTGAGCGAGTCGTGACGATGCAGCGCAACTGGATCGGCCGCTCGCACGGTGCCGAGGTGGCATTCATGCTCGACGACGGCACCGACCTGCGCGTGTTCACCACCCGGCCCGACACGCTGTTTGGGGCCACCTTCTTCGTGCTGGCGCCCGAGCACTCCCGGGCGGTCGAGCTGGCCGACTCCAGCGAGCACTCCCAGGCGGTGGCCGACTACGTCCGCCACGCCGCCGGGCGCACGGCGGTCGAGCGGGCCGAGGCGCGCGAGAAGACCGGCGTCTTCACCGGCCGGTACGTTACGAATCCGGTGAACGGCGAGCGGATCCCGGTATGGGTGGCCGACTACGTGCTGGCCGAGTACGGCACCGGCGCGATCATGGCCGTGCCCGCCCACGACGAGCGCGACTTCGAGTTCGCCGAGGCGCATGGGCTCGAGATCCGGCCGGTTGTCGCTCAGCGCGGCGCCGCGCCGCAGACCGACATCGCCTACGTCGCCCACAGCGATGACGAGGTGCTGATCAACTCGGGCGAATTCAGCGGGATGGCCGCCCCCGAGGGTGCCCAGGCGATCATCGCCCGCCTCGAGGCCGACGGCCACGGCAGGGGGACGATCGCCTACCGGCTCCGCGACTGGCTGCTCTCACGCCAGCGCTACTGGGGCTGTCCGATCCCCATCGTCCACTGCAAGGGGTGCGGGATCGTGGCGGTGCCCGACGATCAGCTGCCCGTCGTCCTGCCCGACATCAAGGACTTCGCCCCTCGTGGGCGCTCGCCGCTCGCGGCGGCCGAGGACTGGGTGCGGACGCAGTGCCCGGCCTGCGGCGGGCCCGCCTCCCGCGAGACGGACACGATGGACACCTTCGTCGACTCGTCCTGGTACTACATGCGCTACGCCGATCCGCACAACAGCACGGCGCCGTTCAGCCGCGAGGCGGTCGATGCCTGGCTGCCCGTCGATCAGTACATCGGCGGCGTCGAGCACGCGATCCTGCACCTGATGTACGCGCGCTTCTTCACGAAGGCGCTGTACGACCTGGGCTACGTCGGCTTCACGGAGCCGTTCGCAAACCTCTTCACCCAGGGGATGATCTACTACCTGGGCGCGAAGATGGCCAAGTCGAAGGGCAACGTGATCTCGCCCGACGAGCTGATCGAGCGCTTCGGCGCCGACACGGTGCGCATGTACTCACTGTTCCTGGGGCCACCCGAACAGGATGCCGAGTGGTTCGACAACGGCGCCAAGGGATGCCACGACTTCCTGGCCCGGCTGTGGCGGCTGGCGCTCGAGTCGGCGGCCGAGCTCGAGCCGGGCATTCCGGCATCGGTGCCCGCCGAGGGACCGGGGGCCGAGTTGGTGCGAAAGACGCACTCGACGATCGACCGGGTCACCCACGACGTCGGTGAGCGGTTCGCGTTCAACACCGCCCAGTCGGCCGTTCACGAGCTGGTCAAACAGCTCCAGCGATCGCATGACGCAACGCCGCAGCAGCGCCGCTTCGCGGTGGCGACGGCGGTGTCGCTCGTGCAGCCCTACGCACCCCACCTGGCCTGTGAGCTGTGGCAGCGGCTGGGCGGCGAGCGGGTGTGGGACGCGCCCTGGCCCGTCGCCGATCCGGCCATGTTGGTGGCCGACGAGATCACCTACGCCGTGCAGGTGAACGGCAAGCTGCGGGGCGAGTTCACGGTCGCCGCCGGTGCCGAGAAGGCCGATCTGCTGGCCGCCGCGCGGGCCGTCCCGAACGTCGCCCACCACCTGGACGGCGCCGAGGTGGTCAAGGAGATCGTGGTGCCCGGCAAGCTGGTGAGCCTCGTCACCCGCTGAATACCCGGTGCCAGGCACCAAATATTCACGTCACACGCGGTTGGTGTCGCGCTGGTAGGCCCAGCCGGCCAGCACCACCAGGATCGCCGTCCCGGCCGCCATCACCACCCAGCCGCGCGTCCCCCAGCCGCCTCCACCGATCGAGACGTGGCTCGCCTGCACGAGCCAGTACGACGGCAGCGCCTGGGCGATGTCGTGCAGCGTGCCGCTCTGGACCGGGAACCAGACTCCGCCGAGCAATGCGAGGAGTGCGGTCGTCCCACCCATGGCGGGGCCGATCGAGTCCGGCGTCACCAGATGCCCCATCAGCACGCCGAGCGCGATGAACGGGATCAGGCCGACCAGGATCAGGCCCGTCATCCGGGCCCATTCGCCGTCGGCCAGGTGCACGCCGAGTGACAGGCCGGACGCGTACAGCACCACGATCGTGATCAGCGCCGTCAGGTAGGCGGTGATCACCTTTGCCCGGAAGTACGACCGCACCGACAGCGGCGTCAGCCGCAGCTGCCGATTCCAGCCGGCGGTGCGCTCGACCGAGATGCGGGCGCCGGTCGAGAGCACGGTGTTCATGGTCCCGAACGCCGTCAGCCCGATCATGTAGTACAGCGGCACCGAGATGCCGGTGCCGTCGAAGTTGTGGTTGTTGCGATTGGCTCCGGCGATGACGAAGTAGAGCACCAGCGGAAACCCGAGCGAGAACATGAAGAACCGGCGGTTGCGGAACGTGCGCAGGAGCTCGTATTTCGTGTAGGTGATCACGATTCGTCACCTCCGCCGGTCAAGAGGAGGAAGGCCTGCTCGAGCCCGGCGCCGGCGATCTCGATGTCGCGGGCGAGCGGATAGCCCTGCAGCAGCGCGCGGATGGTGCCGTCGGAGTCGGCGCAGTGCAGGACGATCGCGTCGCCGCGCCGCTCGGCCGAGTTGACGCCGGGCAGGTGCTCGAAGTCTGCGGGGTCGACGCCCGGGAGCGTCGCTCGGATCGTGCGGAGCCCGACCATCGCGCCGGCCCTCGACGTCCATGGCCACCGTTGGCTCGTCCAGCACCAGCAGGTCGGGGTCGCAGACGAGCGCGACGGCGAAGCGCGCACGCTGGGTCTCGCCGCCGGAGAGCTTCTGCGTCCGGCGCTCGGCGATCGGCTTGATTCCGACCAGCTTGAGCACCTCCTCGACCGGCAGGGGGTTGGGGTACAGGCCGGCCATCATCGAGAGCAGCTCGCGCACGGAGAGATCGCGTATGAGCTGCCCGGTCTGGAGCATCGCGCCGATCGCGCCGTCCATGATCGCCTCGGAGGGCGGCCGGCCGAAGAGCGAGACCGAGCCGCCGTCAGGAGTCGTCAGGCCGAGCAGCATGTCGATCGTCGTCGACTTGCCGGCGCCGTTCGGGCCGAGCAGCGCGACCGTCTCGCCAGGTGCCACCGAGATGTCGATGCCGCGCACGGCCT
>DATCPV010000218.1:0-1721 GCA_036569885.1 Gaiellales bacterium
GGCCCCGACACGCTCGTCGCCTCTGCCGGCGGCGAGCGCGTGTGCGTCTCCCACGCCGGGGTGAGCGGCCTCGCGACGGCGGGCTCCGGCGACGTGCTCACGGGCGTCGTCGCGGCCATGCTGACGGGATCCGACGACGCATGGACCGCGACCTGCACCGCCGCCGAGGCCCATGGCCGGGCGGGGCAGCTCGCGTCCGAGCACCTCGGCCCGTCGGGCATCATCGCCACAGACGTGATCGCCGCTCTCCCGGAGGCGATGCGGTGATCGGCACGCATCCGGCCCGCGCGACCGTGACGGTCGACCTGGTCGCCGTCACCCAGAACGTCGAGCTGCTACGCACCGCCGCCGCTCCGGCCGAGCTGTGGGTCGTCGTCAAGGCCGACGGCTACGGGCACGGCGCCGCGGCGGTGGGGCGGGCGTCGCTGCGAGCGGGCGCCCAGCGGCTGTGCGTCGCCACATGGGAGGAAGCGCGCGGGTTGCGCGACGAGCTCGGCGATGTCCCGGTGCTCGTGATGGGGCCGCTCGTGCCGGGCGAAGAGGCGGACGTGACGGGGGTGGACGTCGCCGTCACCTCGGTGGAGGGATTTGCACGGCTGCGGGCCGCGGCGCGGGTGCCGTTGGGAGTGCACGTGAAGGTCGATACCGGCATGGGCCGGTGGGGGATGGCGGCGGCCGATGCGCTGCGCGTCGCCGATCAGCTCAGCACCGACGGGGTGCTGCGGCCGGCCGGGCTGATGAGCCACCTCGCGGTGGCGGATGCCGACGCCGATTTCACCCAGCTTCAGATCGAGCGTTTCGCCGACCTGGCCGAGCGCTTTCCCCCGTGCCCCCGACACCTCGCAAACAGCGCCGGCGCGCTGCGGTTCCCGGACGCCCGCTTCGACGCCGTCCGGTGCGGCATCGCCGTCTACGGCATCTCGCCGTTCGGCACCGATCCGGACGCGGACGACATCGTGCCGGCGCTGCGGCTCGAGAGCCAGGTGGCCGATGTCAAGCTGCTCCAGCCGGGTGAGAGCGCGGGCTACGGCCGCCGGCTGGTCGCGACGGAGCCGACCTGGATCGGGCTGGTGCCGGCCGGCTACGCCGACGGCGTCCCGCGGGTGCTCTCGGGACAGGCCGACGTGCTGGTGGGAGGCCGCCGGCGCAGGGTGGCCGCCACGGTGAGCATGGACCAGCTCACGTTCGTCGTCGGCGCGGAGCGCGATGTCGAGCCGGGCGATCCGGTGACGCTGATCGGTGCCGACGGCGACGAGCGCATCCTGGTCGAGGAATGGGCGCGCCTGGCCGGGACGATCGGCTACGAGATCGTGACATCGCTGGCGCCGCGCCCGCGGCGGGTGGAGCATGTTGTTGCCGGGGCTTGATGCCGTCCGTGCGATCGCCCCTGTGCCGGACGCATGGCTCGTCGGCGGCAGCGTTCGCGATCTGCTGCTCGGACGGTCGGTGGTCGACGTCGACCTCGTCGTCGAGCGCGACCCTGGCGACGCCGCCCGTACGCTCGCCCGAAGCGCGGGCGGAGCGCCGTTCCCGCTGTCGGAGCGGCACGGCGCCTGGCGTGTGGTGCGCGACGGGAGCACCGTGGACATCACCGCCAGCCGTGGTGCGGTCACCGACGATCTCGGCCGGCGGGACTTTACGATCAATGCCATGGCCGTGCCCCTTGCCGGCGGCGACCTGCTCGATCCTCACGGCGGCCGCGCCGACCTGGAGGCCGGGAG
>DATCPV010000219.1:0-2062 GCA_036569885.1 Gaiellales bacterium
GCGGACTGTCGGTAGCCAAGTTCCTCAAGACGCTCACCTACCAGCGGATCGACTCCGACGAGGGTGTGCGCGCCGTCGCACCCCATGTAGCCGAGATCTCTCGCTCGGACCTGATGCCCGCTCACGAGGCCACGGCCACGAAACGCCTCGAGCGGCTCCAAAGCCAGTCGTAGAAGCGCTGGGTAGCCCCATTCAGCGTCCGCTCCGTCCGTCCTCGGGTGGTCTTGCCGGGCGCGGCAGTTCGTCTTCGTATCAGACGAGCCCGCACCACTCCTGGATGAAAAGCGCGATCGCCTGCGCGGTTGCGACCACAGAGGGCAGATGGACCCGCTCGTCGACGCCGTGCGCGTTCTCGGCCCGCGGGCCGAAGCACACCGCCGGCGTGTCGCCGTAGAGCACGAAGCTGCGAGCGTCGGTCGTCGCGGTCGACGCGTACAGCGGCGGTTGGCGCCCCGTCGCGCGCAGACACGCGTCCGCCAGCGTGGTGACCAGCGGTGCGTCCGGCACGAGCTCGTACCCCTCGCATTGGAAGCCGTCGTACAGGACCTCGGTCCGGTAGCCGGACAGCGAGACGCCCGCCACGGTGTGCTCGATCCGCGCCTTCAGTTCCGCGACGCTCTCGCCCGGGTAGAGCGCCAGGCGGAAGTGCGTCAAGCACTCACCCGCGACGGTCGATGGCCAGTCGCCGCCGCGGATCATCCCGACGTTGAGGTTGATCGGGTGCGGATAGTCGGCGTACAACGGGTGACGGGCCGCGTTGAGCTCGTCCTCGAGCCCGCGCAACGCCTCGATCACCGTGTAGGACGCCCCGATCGCGTTGGCGCCCGTCGTCGCCTCGCCGGCGTGGGCGGGCGCGCCGAGCACACGCACCTGGAACCACACGACGCCGACCTGTGCGTTCCAGATCGCTTCGCTCGTCGGCTCCGTCAGGATCGCCGCGTCGGCGGTGTGACCGGCCAGGACGCAGGCGAGCGCACCGTTGCCCGTGCACTCCTCCTCGACCACCGACTGCAGCTGTACCCGTGCCCGCGGCGTAACGCCGAGGCGACGCAGGCCGCGTACGGCGCCGACCATCGCCGCGAGGCCCGATTTCATGTCGCCGGCGCCGCGGCCGTAGAGCCAGTCGCCGTCTCGCCGTGCGACGAACGGAGGGCTGCTCCATAGGGAGCCCGGCTCGGGGCTGACGACGTCGATGTGGCCGTTCAGGATCAGCGAGCGGCCGTCGGGCGCACCCGCCGGCTCCCACGTGGCGAGCACGTTTGTCTTACCGCCGACGTCCCAGCTGAACGGCGCCGCGCCCCGATGGGGCTCCAGCGCGGCGCGGTCGAGCGGCACGTCGCACGGCTCCAGGCCAAGTTCGGCGAAGGCCCGGCGCATGATGTCCTGGCCGGGCGCCTCGGCGCCCAGCAGCGTGGGCGCCGCGATGAGCTCGGTCAGCAGGGTGGCCATCGCGGGCTCCTCCGCCGCGACGGCCGCGAGGATCTCGGCGTCCACGCCTGGGAACCTATCGCTGCGGACACCCGGAATGCTCAAAGGCGCGCCAATCTGGACAGGCACGGTCGCCCGCGGCATCGCGCGCGGCACACGATGGGGGCCGCGATGGCGAGCGGACCAGCCAGCGAACAGCCCACCGCTCCGTACCTCGACGCCGTTTGAGCGCGCCGAGCAGCTCGTCGCCGAGGCTTGGGCGCCGCGTACCGTCGGCACCTGACGCTACGCGGACTCCGCATGCATCGCCCGGTCGACGAGCTCGGCGGTCGATCGTGCCACTGTTGGCGGCGCCCGCGCGCCAGCCGTAGGATCAGCACGATGACGCGCATGTCATCGATGTCGCGGTTCCTTCGGCCTGCTTCTCGCGGGCCAGAGAACGGCGCGTTCACGAGCCCACGAAGGAGGCGACCGACATGACCGAGACGGATGCCACGCTGCGCGGCATCTCGGAGATCCGCGCGTTCTTCCGCACCAACCAGACCTCGATCTACTTCGTCTCACCCACCGCGTTCAACCTGCTGGGCATCGACCGCTGGGTGCGGAACTTCTTCTATGTCAACCAGTTCGACTC
>DATCPV010000220.1:0-11867 GCA_036569885.1 Gaiellales bacterium
CTTCTACACCCACGATCCGTTCGGCAACCGGATCGAGCTGCTCGACGCGCGGTGAATAATTGGGCCTGGCCCCGGTTATTCACACCCAGCGGCTCCTGCTCGTTCCGCTTGCAGATCGTCATCTCGATCTCGAGGTCGAACTCGACTCCGACCCGGAAGTGCTGCGGTATCTCTCGGGACGAGCCCACACCCGGGACGAGGTGGTCGCCAGTCACGCACAACGGATGGCACTCGCACGCAAGGTCCCGGGCCTCGGCTACTGGATGGCGTTCGGAAACGAGCAAGCCGGGGACTTCGTGGGGCTCATGATGCTGCCGCCAGCCCACGGCCCCGACCAGCCCGATGATCCGGGCGTCGCGGATCTGGGCTTCCGGATTCTGCGCCGGTATTGGCGCCAAGGCCTTGCAACGGAGGCATCGCGGGCCCTCCTTCGGCATGCGTTTCTCACGGTGGGCGTGCGGCGCGTCATCGCCCAGACGATGGCGGTCAATGCAGCATCCCGCGGCGTGATGACGGCGGCCGGGCTGTCGTACGCTCGCACCTACTACCCGGACTGGGAAGACCCCCTCCCCGGCGCTGAGCAGGGAGAGGTTGAGTACGAGCTGACCCGAGCCGACTGGCTCGAGGGGCGGTGAATATTTGGTGCCTGGCACCGATTATTCAGGCCGGCAGCCCGTGGCCTCGGCCCAGTGGGAGCCGGCCATGTGCAGCGGCGTGTGCGAGCACGGGAACGTCGAGAGGATCCAATAGTCACGCATGACGTTCGCCGGTGGGCCACACCAGGAGTAGCCGCCGTCCAGCTGCAGGTGAAACGGCCGGCCCGAGACCGTGCCGGCGATCGTCGCAGTGGACCCGGGGCCCCGAAGCACGCCGGGGCAGCCACCGGCGTTGCCATTCTGAGCGACGAGGTCCGCGATCGCGGCGCAGGCGCCGGCCGCGTTCGGCATAGTTCCGCCGGTCGGCCCGCACGTGAGCGCATAGCGGTGCAGCTGTGGCTTGGCGTCCCGGCAGCCCGGCGGAATTGCCCCCGAGCTGCAGGGCTCCGGGAGCAGCTTCACGGAGATCGCCAGCCGGTCGGCCGGTGAAACGCGGGGATGCGTGACCGGGGCCGCCGAGCCGCTGCCGCCGAGGCACGCCGACGCCCCCATGGTGACGACCAGCAGGACCGGCACGAGAAGCCTCATGCAGTATCAGACGCCGGCCACGACGAGAAAGTTCTAGGTTGGGCGCGGCCCGGGGGCGGCATCGGCGATGCGCTTCCGCAGCGTGAGAACGGCGACGGCCGGGCTCGGTACCGGCGGGACGGCCGGCGGCGGCACCGCCGCGCGAGCCCGTCTCGTCCGGCGAGTGCTCGTGGGGTTCCAGGTCTTCGCCCAGCCGAGCTCGGACACCGCCAGCCGCAGGACGGTCATGAAGACCGCGATCATGCCCACGCCGAAGCCGATCAGCATGATCTGGCGCATATTGGACACGAAGCCAAAAAGGTCGATGAGGTCGTGCTCCGACATATCCACCCTCCTCGGGAGACGGTCCACCATCGACGCCTCGGCCCGGACCCGGCTCCTCGAGTTGTGGTAATCGGCACTAACCCCGGTGAAGCGGGTGTTACGGCGCCCGGCGGTCGTTCGCGATGAATGCGGCGTGCGTGATCGGCATGCGCTCGCCGAACAGCTGCTCCACCGCCGCTGCGTAGCTGCGGATCTCGCGCTGGGCGGTCTCGGCGTTTCGTAGCGAGAGGAAGTTCATCAGGCTGCGCGCGTTGACCGTCCAGTAGAACTGCGTGTAGATCGCGACCGGCAGGACGTTTCGCGCCACCTCCTTGGCCACCTCGCGCTCGAGCAGGTCGAGGTAGACGGCGTACGCCTGCTCGAAGACCGCCCGCTGCGTGGCGCGGGTGTGCTCTGCCAGGTCGGGATCGACCGGGTCGAAGCTGTAGGAGCCGGGCTTGCCCACCTGCGTGCGCACGTCGGCCGCGTCCGGGACATAGAACTCGGGATCGAGCTGGGAGTAGCGCGCGCTCCACTCGTTGAACGACCCGATCCGGTGCCGGGCCCACTCGCGCATCACGAAGATGGGCAGCTTGACGTGGAACCGAAATGCGTTGTGCTCGAACGGCGTGCCGTGGCGCTCCCGCATCAGGAACCGGATCAGCCCCTGGTCGCGATCGCCGAGCTCCTCGGAGCGCTGCGCGAACGACACCCGGGCGGCGTTGACGACGGACAGGTCGTCGGCCATGCACCCGTCCAGGCGCACAAAACCGTGGTCGAGCACGGGGATCTCGCCGACTTCCACCTCACGGCCATCGTATCGGCGAGCGCGGATGTGGTAGGTGTGTGTGGTGCCGCGCGCAGCCGTCTGCCACGAGTTCGGCCACCCGTTGTCGGTCGAGGAGGTGACGCTCGATCCGCCCGGCGAAGGGGAGGTGCGCGTCCGGATCTCGGCCTGCGCCGTCTGCCACAGCGACGTGGCCTACGCCGACGGCGCCTGGGGCGGGACGCTCCCGGCGGTCTTCGGGCACGAGGCCTGCGGAGTCGTCGCCGAGGTGGGCTCGGGGGTCGCGGCGCTTGCGCCGGGCAGCCGGGTGGTCGTGAGCCTGATCCGAAGCTGCCGCGCCTGTGGCCGCTGCCGCGACGGCGCGCCCGCGTTGTGCGAGGCCCGGTTCCGGCTCGACGCAGAATCGCCGATCCGGCTCGCGGACGGCCGCCGGGCGGAGCAGGGAATGCGCTGCGGGGCCTTCGCGGACGAGGTCCTCGTGCATGCGTCCCAGACCGTGCCGATCCCGGCCGGGCTGCCGGACACGAGCGCGTGCCTGATCGCCTGCGCGGTCATGACCGGCATGGGCGCGGTCGTCCACGACGCGGGCGTGGCCGCCGGAGCGGTCGTGGTCGTGATCGGCGCCGGCGGCGTCGGCCTGAACGCCGTGCAGGCGGCCGCCCTGGCCGGCGCCCGACAGGTGATCGCGGTCGATGTCGCCGAGTCAAAGCTCGAGGTGGCGGGTGGCCTGGGAGCGACCGGCACGGTCGACGCCAGCGCGGCCGATCCCGTGGCCGAGATCCAGGCCGCGACCGGAGGCGCCGGGGCCGACACGGTGATCGTCACGGTCGGCGCAGCCGGGGCGGTCGACCAGGGCCTGGCATGCCTGCGCCGGGGCGGCACGCTCGTGGCCGTTGGAATGCCGCCCACCGGCGAGCATGCCCACTTCGACGCGGGCGCTCTGGCCCACGACGGCAAGCGCATCCTCGGCAGCAAGCTGGGGTCCTCGCGCCCGGAGCAGGACATCCCCCGCATCGCCGGCCTCTACACCGCCGGGCGGCTCAAGCTCGACGAGCTGGTAACCGCCACCTACCCGCTCGAGCGGATCAACGACGCGGTCGGCGCGATGCGCCGCGGCGAGGCGATCAGAAACGTGATCGTGCTGTGATCACGAGCATCGCGAGCTACTGCGACGAGTGGGTCGGGTTCGTGCGGGTGGTGGCTGACGACGGGTCCGAGGGGTGGGGCCAGATCTCGCCGTACAACCCCGACATCACCGCCGAGGTGCTGCACCGCCAGGTCGCCCCGCACATGCTGGGCGGCGATCCTGAAGCCGCCGATGCGCTCGGCACCCGCGTGCTCGAGGCCGAGCACAAGTACCCCGGCTCGTACGTGTGCCGCGCGCTTGCGGGCGTCGACACCGCGCTCTGGGACCTGCGCGCCCGCCGCGCGGGCGTGCCCGTGTGCGAGCTGGCCGGCGGCGCCGCACGACCGCTGCCCGCCTACGCGTCAAGCATGCGCCGCGACATCCCGCCGGACGAGGAGGCCGACCGGCTCGTGCGCCTGCGCGACGAGCATGGCTTTGGCGCATTCAAGATCCGGGTCGGCAGCGAGTGCGGCCACGACCGCGACGAGTGGCCCGGCCGCACCGAGGCGATCGTTCCCGCGGTGCGCGGCGCGCTCGGCGACGGCGCCCGCCTGTTGGTCGACGCGAACAGCTGCTACACCCCCGCCCGCGCGATCGAGGTCGGCCGGTTCCTCGAGCAGTGGGGCGTCGAGCACTTCGAGGAACCGTGCCCCTACTGGGAGCTCGAGTGGACGGCCGAGGTGACCGCGGCACTCGACCTGCACGTCGCCGGCGGCGAGCAGGACTGTTTCCTGCACCAGTGGCGGCGGATGGTGGAGTTGCGGGCGGTCGACGTCGTCCAGCCCGACGTCTGCTACGTGGGCGGCTTCACCCGCGCCCTGGCGGTCGCCCGCATGGCCGCCGCCGCCGGCCTGCCGTGCGTGCCCCACTCGGCCAACCTCTCGCTCGTGACCGTGTTCGCGCAGCACCTCCTGTGCGCGGTCCCAAACGCCGGGCCGTACCTCGAGCTGGCCATCGAGGGGCCGGAGTACTACTCGTGGCAGTACGGCCTCTTCGACCCGCCGATCACGGTGCGCGACGGGCTGATCCCGGCGCCGTCGGGGCCCGGCTGGGGCATCGAGCCCAACCCGCGCTGGCTGGCCGCGGCGGCCCACCGCGAGAGCAGCTTCTAGGGTCGGAGCAGCCGGCCGCCGTCGACGACGACGCCCGTGCCGGTCACGAAATCGGACTCGATACAGAAGCGCACCGCCCGGCAGACGTCGGCGGGCTCGCCGACCCGGCCGAGCGCGGTCTCCTCGGTCGCGCCGCGCTCGCCACCGGGAAGCAGCACCGGGCCCGGTGCGACGCCGCACACGCGCACGCCGTCTCTCCCCCACGCCAGCGCCAGGCACTTGACCAGGTGGATCTGGGCCGCCTTGGCGGCGGCGTGGGGCGTGAACAGCGGCCACGGCTGCAGCCCGGCAACGTCGGTGACGGCCAGGATCACGCCTCCGCCGGCCGCCGCCATCCGCCGGTGGGCCGCCTGGGCCGCGAACATGAACCCCTTCGCGGTCGAGTCGACGGCAACATCCCACAGCTCCTCGGACACGTCCTGCGGCCTGACCGGCTCGAAGCCGGCCGACGGGCAGTAGACGACCACGTCCAGCCCGCCCAGCTTGGCCGTCGCCGCGGCGATGAGCTCCTCCATCTGGGCAGGGCGGGCGGCGTCGGCCGCGAACGCCGCCGAGCGCACTCCGAGGGCGGCGATCTCGGACCGTGTCGCCTCGGCCGCGGCCGCGCTCGAGTGGTAGCTGATCGCAACGTGCGCGCCAGCCTCCGCCGGGTCGAGCGCGATCGCCCGTCCCAGCCTATGCGCGCCGCCCACGACAAGGCTGCGGCTGCCGTGGAGGGCGGGCATGGGTGGGTATGCTAACGAGAGGGTATTGAGAGAGCGAAGACAACTCCCGAAAGGAGACCGTCATGGGGTACGAAGTTCCCGATCTTCCGTACGCGTACAACGCGCTCGAGCCGCATATCGACGAGCAGACGATGCGCATTCACCACGACAAGCACCACCAGGCGTACGTCGACAAGGCAAACGCCGCGCTGGAGGGCGCCGAGTGGGCGGACAAGCCCGTCGACGAGGTGCTCGCCAACCTCTCGTCGCTGCCGGCCGACAAGCAGGGTCCGGTGCGCAACAACGCCGGCGGGCATGCCAACCACTCGCTGTTCTGGACCGTGCTCTCGCCCTCCGGCGGCGGCACCCCGAGCGGCGATCTCGGCTCCGCGATCGACTCCGCGTTCGGCGGCTTCGACGCGCTGAAGCAGCAGCTGACCGACGCCGGCGTGAACCGCTTCGGCTCCGGCTGGTCGTGGCTCGTCGTCGACGACGGCACGCTCAAGGTCACGAGCACCGCCAACCAGGACTCGCCCGTGAGCGACGGCCAGACGCCGATCCTGGGGATCGACGTGTGGGAGCACGCCTACTACCTGAAGTACCAGAACAAGCGGCCCGATTACCTGGCCGCGATCTTCAACGTGATCGACTGGTCCGCCGTGGCAGAGCGCTACACCGCCGCCCGGTCGGCCCACGCAACCGCGTAGTGCCGTGACGAGCGGGTGGGCCGGCACCGGCCCACCCGCTGCCGTCATACTTGCCGCGTGGCGACGGTCGTGTTCTTCCCGGAGGGGGCGTTCGGCCCCACCAACAACTGCGTCGGCATCGGTGACGTGTTGCGCGCCCGGGGGCACCGGGTGGTGTTCATCGTCGAGGAGTCCTTCGCAGGTACGCTCGAGGCGCGCGGGTTCGAGGAGCGGCTGATGCGGCTCGGGCCAAAGCCCGAGGTCGAGGAGGCGCCCGGCCAGTTCTGGAAGGACTTCATCCGTGACACCGCGCCGGTGTTTCGCACGCCCACGATCGAGCAACTGAGCGGCTTCATCCAGCCGACGTGGCAGGCGCTCGTCGACGGCGCCCGCTACGTGAACCCGCGCCTCGAGGAGATCGTCGCAGAGCTCGAACCCGACGTGATCTGCGAGGACAACGTGCCGAGCTTCCCCGCCCTGCCCGCGTGCGGCCGGCCGTGGGTGCGGATCGTCTCGTGCAATCCGCTGGAGGTGCGCGACCCGGCGATCCCGCCCGTCTTCTCCGGATACCCGACGGCTGACCCCTCCGGCTGGGCCGAGTTCTGGGCCGAATACGACCGCGTCCACCGCGATCTGTGGACCGAGTTCGACGCCTTCTCACAGGCGGCCGGCGCGCCGCCGCTGCCCGACCTGGAGTTCATCCACGCCTCGCCGCACCTGAATCTGTACGTCTACCCGGACGAGCTCGACTACCCGCGCTCGCGGCCGCTCGGCCCGACCTGGCAGCGGGTGGAGTCGTGCGTGCGCAGCTCAGACGCGGCCTTCGAGATTCCCCAGAGCCTGCGTGGCGGTGAAGGCGGTCTTGTCTATCTGTCGCTGGGGTCGCTCGGATCGGCCGACGTCGACCTGATGCGGCGGCTGGTCGATGTGCTCGGCCGCACCCCGCACCGCTACATCGTCTCGAAGGGCCCTCAGCACGATCAGTACGAGCTGGCCGCCAACATGTGGGGCGAGGAGTTCGTGCCCCAGCCGTCGGTGCTGCCGCTGGTCGACCTGGTCATCACCCATGGCGGCAACAACACGACCACCGAGTGCTTCCATTTCGGCAAGCCGATGGTCGTGCTGCCGCTCTTCTGGGATCAGTACGACAACGCTCAGCGGGTGCACGAGACGGGCTTCGGCGTGCGCCTGGCGACGTACGACTTCGGCGACGACGATCTCGCCGCGGCGGTCGAAGGGCTGCTGGCCGACGCCGATCTGCGCCGGCGCATGGCGGCGATCGCCGCGCGCCTGCAGGCCGCCCCCGGCACGGTGCGGGCGGCCGACCTCATTGAGCGTGTCGCCACCGACGCCTGAAGAGCTGGCGGCCGAACGGTGGTTCGGCGGCAAGGCCGGCACGATCGCGACGGTGGAGGTCGAGGACACGCTCGAGCTGGGCGCCGGCGCGGCCCTCTCGATCCTGCTGGTGGACGACACCGCCCGCTACGTCTGGAGCGAGGGCCCGGTCGCCTCCGCGATCGCCCAACCGGGGACTGTCCCCGGTTGTGGCCGGTGGGTGATTCGTCACACAAATGTGACACCTGTGGAGGCGGGTGAGCGGGCGATCGAGCTCGACCAGTCGAACACCTCCTACGTCGTCGGCGAGCAACTGGTGGTGAAGCTCTACCGGCGCATCTGGCCCGGCGTGCACCCGGAGGTCGAGCTCGGCCGCTATCTCACCGAGGACGCCGGGCTCGACTGCGTCCCCGCGTTCGCCGGATCCCTGCACTGGGGCGACCATGCCGTCGCGCTCGTGCAGGAGTACGTGCCCGGCGAGGACGGATGGGCGTGGGGGGCCGACGCGATCATCGCCGGCGACGTGGCTGACATCGCCCGGCTCGGTACTGAGAGCGCACGCCTGCACGCCGCGCTCGCGACGTACGGCTCCAGCACGGCCACCGCGGCCGATCAGCACGAGTGGCGCACACGGGCCGAGGTCCAACTCGAGCACGTGCTCGGGATCGTGCCGGCGGATGTCGCCTTCGAGCTGCGGGACTACCGGCCCCGGATCCTGGCCGAGCTGGCCGCGCTCGAGTCGCCCGCCCGGCCGGTCGCGCTCCAGCGGGTGCACGGCGACTTCCACATCGGCCAGGTGCAGCGCACCGACGCGGGCCGGCTGGTCGTCCTCGACCTCGAGGGAGAGCCGAGCAAGCCGGTGGCCGAACGGTCACGCCCGGGCGCCGCGCTGCGCGACGTGGCGGCGATGCTGCGGTCGTTCGACCACCTCGGCCGGTATGTCGAGCGCGACCTGCGACCCGGGCAGAGCGGCGCGATCGAGGAGTGGATCGAGCGCGCCCGGGCGGCCTTCCTGGAAGGCTACGGGCCTGTCGACGAGGGACTGCTGCGGGCGCTCGAGATCGAGAAGGAGACCTACGAGTTCATCTACGCCGCCGCGTTTGTGCCCGACTGGATGTACGCACCCGTCGGCGGCATGCGCTGGCTGATGGCGACACGTGGCTGACCTGCACCCCGAGCACTTCGCCGCAGACGCGCATGGGGCGGTGCGCGTGCTCTGCGACCCGCCCGCGGAACTCGAGCCGCTCGAGGCGCTCACCCGCCTGGCGCGGCGCGTGCTCTTCCTCGGCATGGGCAGCTCGCGATTCGCGGCGCTCGACGCGGCCTCGCTCCTGCGCTCCCACGGCGTCGACGCGACCGCCGAGATGGCCTCGACCGGCCTCCCTCAGCCGGCCACCGCCGACACGCTGGTGCTCGCGATTTCGGCCACCGGCGGCTCGGCCGAGACGGTCACGGCGGTGCGCCGCCACCTCGGCACGAGCATGGTGGTCGGGCTCACCGCCCGTATCGACGGCCCGATCGGGCAGGAGGCCGATCTCTGCCTGCGGATCGCGACCGACGGCCCAAGCGGCGTCGCCTGCGCCAGCTACCGGAGCACGGTCGCGATGCTCCAGCAGGTGTGCGGCCTGTTCCTCCCGCCCCCGCCGCCCGGAACACGCGAGCGCGCAGCCGAGACCGCCGCCACGGTGCTCGCGCAGAGCCACGAGTGGCTGCCGCACGCGGTCGAGTTGCTCGGCCCGGGACCCGTGCATGTGCTGGCACCGGCCGAGCGCCTCGGGAGCGCGGAGCAGTCGGCGCTCATGCTGCGCGAGGTGCCCAGGGTGCCCGCGTACACCTGCGAGACGGGCGATTGGTCACACGTGGACGTCTACCTCAGCAAGCGGCCCGGCTACCGGGCGCTGGTGCTGTCCGGCTCCCGCTACGAGGCCGAGGTGATGCAGTGGGCGGCCGAACGCGGCTTCCCCGTGGTCGTGGCCGGGGGCCGACTGCCGGGCTCGGCGCTCCAGATCGACCTGCCCGGCGCGGAGGCCCCATCCGTGCGCCCGCTCGTCGAGACGCTCGTCGCCGAGCTGATCGCCGCCGAGCTCTGGGCCCTCGCCCCGATCTGACGTGCGCCAAAAGGGGTCTGACCCCGTTTGGCGAACTTACGTCAGACGCTTTCGAGCCAGGTCCGGGCGGTGGTGTGCGCCGAGCGGCCGTTGCGGTGCTCGAGGTCGGAGCGCAGCTCGGCCACCACGCCGTGGCGCTCGGCCAGGACGTCGTGGTTGTGGATCGTCTCGTGGTTGATCTGGCGGGCCAGCAGGAAGCAGCCGTCCGACAGGTCGGGGTAGTGCTCGAGCGAGCCGGCGATCATCAGCCGCACGGAGTCCTCGACGAACCGGGGATGCAAGTGGGCCTGCTCGACCACGTGCAGCTCGTCCGGCCGCTTCAGGAGCTCGAACACCGGCGCGCTCATCGACTGCTCGGCGATCGCAATCAGGTCGCGCGCGTCGATCTCGCGCCGGGTGCCGATCATGAGGGTCGCCTCGGCACGCTGGTTGTGGGTCGCGGCCGGCAGGAGCCCGAAGATCTCCCCGATCTGGCCCTCGTCGTAGCCGGCCTCAGTCAGCCGCTCGTGCGCCCGCTCGCGCACGAGCCCCTGCGCGCACGGGCAGGCGTTCAGCCCGCGCACCTCGACGCCGACCAGCCGCCGGGCGCCAGAGCCGTTCGCGAGCGCCTGGCCGATGAGGGTGTAGATCTCCTGGGTGGGCAGGTCGGACACGGGGGTTCGCCGCGTGATCGGAAACTTCGCCCGGATGGTGACCTCGGAGCGAACGGCCTCCTGGCGCTCGACGATGCGCGCGGCCATGTGCTCGGCCAGATCCTCGACATGGAGCGCCTCGCCGATCACGACGTGGTCGATGCACTCGGCCACGGTCTCGGGAAAGCGGGACATGTGCACGCCCTTCTGACCGGGATCGAGGTCGACGAAGCAGTCGATCTGGGCGTAGTAGAGAAGCTCGGTACCGGCATGGGCGATCCGGATCACCTTGTCGACCCCGGTGACCCCGGCGCGGGTCAGGGCGAGATGGACGTCGGGCTCGGCGGCCTGCAGGTCATGGGTGAAGGTTGAGGATTCAAGCATGCCAAGGATGGTACCGGCTTCGGGCGATCACTCCCGTAACAGGCGCGACAGCCGCCGGTCGGCGAGGATGCGGCCGCCGGTCTGGCAGGACGGGCAGTAGAACACGGTGTGCTCGTCGAACGACACCTGCCGGATCGTCTCGCCGCAGCGCGGGCAGGGCTGGCCCAGACGGTCGTGGATGGCGTAGCCGCGGTCGGCCTTGGTGGTCAGGCCGGTGCCCGACAGCGGCACCAGCCGCTCGACCGCCGCGCCGACCACGCCCGTGATCGCGGCATGCAGCCTGCCGAGCTCCTCGTCGGAGAGCGTCGCCGAGCGCTGGTAGGGCGAGAGCATGGCCGCGTGCAGGATCTCGTTTGCGAACGCGCGGCCGATGCCGGCGATCGCGCGCTGGTCGCGCAGGAATGCGTGCAGCTGGTGCGGGTGCGCCTCGAGCGTTTCGCGCAGGGCCGCGGCCGTGAACGCGGGATCGAGCGGCTCGGGGCCGATGTGCGCCAGCTCGGCGGCCAGCGCGCCGGGCCGCAGCAGCCACACGCCCGCGCGCCGCTTGTGGCCGGACTCGGACATCATGAGCTCAGGGCCCGATTCGAACTCGACGACGAGCATCGCCGTCTTCAGGCGCTTCGCGCCGACGGCGAGTCGGCCGGCCGACATCAGGTGCACCATCAGCGTGTCGCCGCCGGAGGCCGTGAACAGCAGCCGCTTGGCGCGCCGGCCGACGGCCGTGAAGCGCTGGCCCACGAGCGAGGCGAGCGGCGGGTCGATCGTCTTCAGCGTTGCGAAGTGCGCCACCGGCACCGCCGCGATCGGCTCTGCGGTGAGCGCTTCGCGCTGTGCGACGACGAACGCCTCCAGCTCGGGAAGTTCGGGCATGAATCGAACGCTACAGGTCGTGCGCGCACTTCTCATCCGTGGCCGTGTAGGGTCGGTTTCCCGTGTCCGAGCCCGGCCTGGTTACCACGCTTCGCGACGGCTTCCCCGAGAGCCGCCACCGCATCCACGCGGTGGTGGTGCGAAGCGACGGATCGATCGTTGCGGCGTGCGGCGATCCCGGCCGCGTCACCACGATGCGCTCGGCGGCCAAGCCGTTCCAGGCCGAGCCGCTGGTCGCCTCGGGCGGCCTCGACGCGCTGGCGCTCGACGACCGGGTGCTCGCGGTGATGTGCGCATCACACAGCGGCCAGGACATCCACATCGAGGCGGTGCAGCGCGGCCTTGCGGCCTGCGGCCTGGATGCCTCGGCGCTCCGAAACTCGCTCGGGAGCCCCGCCGACCGGCTGCGCCACAACTGCTCGGGCAACCACCTCGCCTTCCTCGCAAACTCGGTCCATCACGGCTGGGACACGTCCGGCTACCGCCGTCCCGAACATCCTTCCCAACGGGCGGCCCTGGCCGTGATCGGCGCGCACGCCGAGGTCGATCCGGCCACGATCACGACCGTGACCGACGGCTGTGGCGTGGTCGCGTTTGCACTACCCCTGCGGGTGATCGCGACGATGTACGCCCGCC
>DATCPV010000221.1:0-1681 GCA_036569885.1 Gaiellales bacterium
CGGAGGGCGGCCCGGCGCCCGGCAGCCCGCAACCGATCGCCGCGAGGTTCCGGGTGACCGGGCCCGGCGGCTCGGCCACAGGCCGCGCCGACCGGCACGGCCGGTTCGCACTCCTGCTCCAGCCGGGCACGTACCGGATCACCATCACCGGCGACGGGCCGGAGTCCGACGGGCGGCCCATCCAGCCGGTGCCGAACGTGATCCACGTCGGAGCGTCCGGTGCACGCATACGTCTGGCGGTCTCCATCCGTTAGGAATGGCCCAGGAGGTACCGCTCGGCCAGGGCGCACGTCCCGGCGGTGAACCCGGCGCCGAGCTCGGCCGCCTCGGTCGCGAACTGGTGGTGGGAGCCGATCCAGGCCACGAGCAGCAGGCGGCGCAGCATGACGAACGTGTCGAGCTCGGCCTCCTCGGCGGGATCGAGCGGGGCGACAGTCCGGTACCCGTCCACCCAGGCCTGCGTCAGCTCGGGCACGTCCGGATGGTCCTCGATGAACGAGACGGACGTCGCGAAGTCGTACATGTACCACGACCAGCCGCAATCGTCGAAGTCGATCACCCGCACGTGCTCGCCCTCGGCCAGCAGGTTCGCCAGCCGGATGTCGGCGTGGACGAGGCCGAAGCGGTCGCGGCCCTGGCCGAACGCCTCGAGCCGGCACCGAATGGTGGCGTCGAGCCGCCCGAGCAGCGCGAGCTCCTCGGCTCCCATCCCGAGCCCGTCCTGCCACCGGCCCCAGTGGCCGTCCGCGCCCAGCGTGGTCGGGTAGTCCCACCGGAAGCGGGCGAACCCGGCGGGCGGCGTCCATCCGCGGGAATGGCCGTGCATGCGCGCCGACACGGCGCCGAGCGTGCGGAAGCCCGGCCGCAGGTCATGGGCGTCGGCGTCGGGCATCTCGCCCGCAAGCCATTCGAACAGGACGACGTTGCGCTCGCCCAGCTCGTCGGTGCGCACCTGGCACACGCGGTTTCCGTCCCTGCCGGCGACGGCCACCGCGGTCTCGACGACGCCGTCTTCGCGCAGCGCATCGATCCAATCGAGCTCCGAGGCGATCTCGGCGGCCGTGTGGTACGTCGGCCGGTGTACGCGCAGGGCGAAGGCGCGGCCGCCCGGCTCCTCCATCCGGTACGTCCAGTTCTCGGACACGTTGATCAGCCGCACGGACGCCGCGGGGTCGAGGTCGTAGCAGCCGACGGCCGCCGCCGCCAGGCGGTCGATCGCCGCCTGATCAGTGCTCACGGCCCTCCACGGACTCGAGCACACGGGTGATCTCGTCGCGGGCCCGCTCGACGCTGGCCCTGGCGCCGCTCAGGTAGATGCGCCCGGCCGCGCCGATCATCGACACGGTCACGAGCGTCGCATCCGGCGCCGCCCGCTCGGCCACGTTGGCCGCGACCGCGGCGTGCAGCGCGGGCACCACCTCGTAGACGAGCAGCGTCTCGCCGGGCAGCACCATCGACGCCTCCCGGTTGCGGTTGATGATCACCGCGTGCTGATCCGTGATGTCCTCGATCACGTCGGCGTAGAGGATACGCGGCCGCAGGGCGTCGGCGGGCGTCGCGCCGATGCCCTCGAGAATGGCGGCGCCGGCCCGGTCGACCAGCGCCTGGTCGCGGTGGTGCACCTCGAGCACCCCGAACTGGCGCTCGACGTACAGGATGCCCGGCTCGATCTCGGGCACCG
>DATCPV010000222.1:0-4939 GCA_036569885.1 Gaiellales bacterium
CCTCGCTCGCGCTCGTCGACGGCGCCGCCCGCGGCTGGACGGCGGCGCCGTTTCGGATCTACTACCTCAGCGGCGGCGTGCTCGTCGTGGCCTACCTGGCGGTCGGAGAGCTGCTGCTGGTGCTGCCGGGACGCACCGTCACCCGCCTGGCCGCCGCCACGATGCTCTTCCTCACGTTTGCGGCGACCGCGGCCGTGCTGGCGGCGCGGATCGACACCGGGGAGCTCGCGCGGGCCGGTCCGACCCCACCAAACGGCGCTCTCAAGGGCCCCTGGCCGACGGTGATGGCGATCGTGCTCAACTCCGCCGGGACGGTCGTGCTGCTCGCGGGCTCGATCCTGTCGGCCCGCCGCCGGCGCGACCCGCGGCCGCTGCTGGTCGCGGCCGGGGTGCTGGTGATCGCACTCGCCTCGACAGCGACGCGCCTTGGCAGCTACACATTGTTCGCGCTCGCCCAGGCCGCGGGCGTGACCCTGATCCTGCTCGGCCTGGTTACGCGGAGACGTTCGTCTGGTTGACCATCCGGGCCGCCTGCGACTTGCGCCGCGAGGCCGCGTTGCGATGGATGGCCGACCGTGCTGCCGCCCTGTCGACCAGGACGACCAGGCGCCGGTGTGCGGCTGCGACCTGCTCCGAGTCGCCCGCGTCGACCGCCTCGTCGAGGCGCCGGAACAGCGTCTTGATCTGCGTGCGGTAGCGCAGGTTCTGCAGCCGCTGACGCGCGGCTGTTCGGACTCGCTTTGCCTGCTGCTTCGAGTTGGCCACCGGTTCCCTTCGGACTGACACGCAAATGCCCGCCTGCCGGCGGGGCGTCGAGAGCATAGCAGCGGCTCGATAGACTCCGGCGCCGATGAGCGAACAGAGTCGTCTGGCCGCGTCGACGGCGGTGTTCGGGGCGGCCACTGCGGTCTCGCGTGTGGCGGGCGTGATCCGCGAGATCGTCGCGGCCCGCTTCTTCGGTGCGAGCCCGGCTCTGGGGGCGTTCCTGATCGCGTTCAACGTCCCCAACCTCGTGCGCAGCCTGGTCGCCGACAGCGCGATCTCGGCCGCGTTCGTGCCCGTGTTCGCCCACCTGCGCGAGGAGGGCAAGGAGCCCGAGGCGTGGCGGGTCGCGAGCATCGTGCTGTGGCTGACGGCGGTCATTCTGGGAGCGCTGTCGGCGCTCTTCATCCTGGTCGCGCCGCTCGTCATGCCGCTGTTCGTGCTCGGCCAGAGCAACATCGATCCCAACCTCGTCGTCGGGCTCTCGCGGTGGATGTTCCCGATCATCGCGATCCTCGGGATGACGGGTGTCGTCACCGGGATCCTGAACTCCTACGAGATCTTCGGTTTGCCCGCGATGGCGCCGATCGCCTGGAACGCGGTCATCATCGCGGCCCTCGTGATCGAGCCCCACAGCGCCTATGCGTATGCGATCAGCGTGCTGGTGGCGACGATCGTGCAGTTCGTGATCCCCCTGCCGCTGCTGCGCGGACGCGAGCAGGGGCTGGTGTTCAGCCTGGCCTGGCGCAACCCGTACGTGAAGCGGGTGCTGCGGCTGATGCTGCCCGTGACGCTCGGCCTGGGGCTGATCAACTTCAACCTGACGCTCGACCTGTCGGTGGCGACGCTCGTGCCGGGCGGCCATGCCGACGCCTACCTGAACTACGCGTTTCGCATGTTCATGCTGCCGCAGGGGCTCTTTTCGGTGGCCGTCTCGTCGGTGCTCTTCCCGCGCATCTCGCGCCTGGCGGCCCGCGGCGACATGGAGGGGTTCGCCCTCACGTTCGCCGCCGGCACGCGCACGATCGTCTTCCTGCTCCTTCCGGCCGCCGCGATCTCGATCGCGCTCGCCGCACCGATCACGCGCGTCCTCTTTCAGCACGCGAAGTTCACGTCGTCGGACACCTCCCACGTGGCCGCCGTGCTGATCGCGTTCTCGCTCGGCCTGACCGCGAACGGGATGGCCCTCCTGCTCACCCGGGCGTTCTTCGCGCTCCAGCTGCCGCACATCCCCACACGTGTGGCCTTCGGCAACCTCTTCCTGAACGCGATCCTCGACCTGGCGCTCTACAAACCTCTGGGTGCAGCCGGGATCGCCCTATCCACGGCCGTCGTCACGACTGTCAACGCCGCCGTCCTGATGGTGCTCCTGCGCCGGCGGGTGGGGCGGCTGCATCTGACCGAGCTCGCGGGTGAGACCGCTCGGATCGTGGTCGCGACCGTGTACTGCACGGCGGCGGCGTTCGGCGTCTGGTGGCCGCTCGATGAGATCCTGGGCCGCTCCCTGCCGGCCCAGGTCGTCTCGGTCGGGCTGGGGCTGAGCGCCGGGGGCGCGGCGTATCTGGCGGCCGGACGGATCCTGCAGCTCTCCGACATGGATGTGCTGGGGTCGCTTGCAGACCGGTTCCGCGGCCGTCCGGCCTGAGGGCGGCCAGTACGCTACCTGGATGGCCCTTTCGCGCATCCGTAACTTCTCGATCATCGCGCACATCGACCACGGCAAGTCGACGCTCGCAGACCGGATCCTGCAGCTGACCAAGACCGTGTCGGATCGCGACATGCGTGAGCAGGTGCTCGACTCGATGGACCTCGAGCGCGAGCGCGGCATCACCATCAAGGCGCAGGCCGTGCGGGTGCTCTTCCTGGCCGCCGACGGGGTCACCTACGAGCTCAATCTGATCGACACCCCCGGGCACGTCGACTTCACCTACGAGGTCAGCCGCAGCCTGGCCGCGTGCGAGGGCGCGCTCTTGGTGGTGGACGCCGCCCAGGGGATCGAGGCCCAGACGCTCGCCAACGCTTACCTCGCGATCGAGAACGAGCTCGAGATCGTGCCGGTCGTGAACAAGATCGACCTGCCCTCGGCCGACCCCGACGCCGTGTCGATCGAGGTCGCCGACCTGGTCGGCTACGCCGCCGGCGACGTGCTGCGGATCTCGGCCAAGACGGGCCAGGGCGTCGAGGCCGTGCTGCAGGCCGTCGTCGACCGGGTGCCGGCGCCGAGCGGCACGCTGGAGGCCCCCGGCCGGGCCTTGATCTTCGACTCATCCTACGATCAGTATCGTGGAGTGGTGGCGTTCGTCCGCGTCGTGGACGGCACGTTTCACCCGCGCGAGCGGCTGCGGGCGATGGCGCAGGGCACGAACTTCGAGGTCGAGGAGCTTGGCTTCTTCTCGCCCGGGATGCACGCCACCAAGGAGCTCTCGGCGGGCGAGGTGGGCTATGTCATCACCGGCCTCAAGGACGTGTCCCAGCTGCGGGTCGGCGACACGCTCACCCAGCACCGCGGAGGCGCGACCGAGCCGCTGCCCGGCTACCAGGACGTGAAGCCGATGGTGTTCGCGGGTCTCTTCCCGACCGACTCCGACCAGTATCCGGAGCTGCGCGATGCGCTCGAGAAGCTGAAGCTGAACGACGCCGCCCTGAGCTACGAGCCCGAGACGTCGCGGGCGCTCGGGTTCGGGTTCCGGTGCGGGTTCCTCGGCCTGCTGCACATGGACATCGTGCGCGAGCGGCTCGAGCGCGAGTACGACCTCGACCTGCTCGTGACTGCGCCCAACGTCGCCTACCGGGTGCAGGCGGTCACCGGAGAGTGGATCGAGGTGCACAACCCGGCCCAGATGCCCGACGCGGGCTCGATCGAGCAGACCGAGGAGCCGTACGTCCGGGCGTCGATCATCTGCCCCTCCGAGCACGTGGGCGCGGTCATGGAGCTGAACCAGGAACGGCGCGGCACCTACGGGCACATGGAGTACCTGAGCCGCGAGCGGGTGCAGCTGATCTACGACCTGCCGCTCGCAGAGATCGTGCTCGACTACTTCGACCAGCTCAAGTCGCGCACCCGCGGATACGCATCGTTCGACTACGAGCTGCTCGGATTCCGCCCCGGCCAGGTCGTCAAGGTCGACGTGCTCCTGGCCGGCGAGCGGGTCGACTCGCTGTCGCTGATCACCCACCGCGACAACGCCTACCGCCAGGGGAAGGCGCTCGTCGAGGCGCTGCGGGCACGCATTCCCCGGCAGATGTTCGAGGTCGCGATCCAGGCCGCCATCGGCTCGCGCGTGATCGCCCGCGAGACGGTCAAGGCCAAGCGCAAGGACGTGCTGGCGAAGTGCTATGGCGGCGACATCAGCCGCAAGCGCAAGTTGCTCGAAAAGCAGAAGAAGGGCAAGCGGCGGATGAAGCAGGTGGGCAACATCGAGGTGCCACAGGAGGCCTTCCTCGCCGTGCTCGAGATCAACCGGGAGGGGGCGGCATGACGGCCCGCCATCTCTATGTGCACGTGCCGTTCTGCGCGCATCGCTGTGGCTACTGCGACTTCGTCACGGTGACCGGCCACGAGGCGGTGCACGCCGAGTACGTCGACGCGCTGCTGGCCGAGCTCGGGCGCCACGACATCGCGCCCGAGACGATCTACATCGGCGGGGGCACCCCGTCGCTGCTCGACGACCGCCTCCTTCAGCGCTTGCTCGAGGCGCTGCCGGCCGCGGCTGACGTAACGATCGAGTGCAACCCCGAGACTGTCACCACGACCAAGGCCCGGGTGCTGCGCGACGGCGGAGTGACCCGGATCTCGCTCGGCGCACAGAGCCTGCGACCGCATCTCCTGGAGACGCTCGAGCGTCGCGCGCAGCCCAAGACCGTGATCGCCGCGGTCGAGCTCCTGCGTGCGGCCGGACACCAGAACCTCAACCTCGACGTGATGTTTGGGGTTCCGGGGCAGTCGGCGGCAGACCTTCGAGCCGACATCGAGGCTGTGCTCGCGATCGGGCCGCAGCACATCAGCTGGTATGAGCTCGAGGCAAAGCCCGGAACCCGCTTTGCGGTGCACCACGGCGCCGAGCTGGAACGGCAGTCCGAGGCGCTCGAGGATCACTACGAGACGGTCGTCGCGGCACTGCGCGGGGCGGGCTATCGCTGGTATGAGACGGCCAACTTCTGCCGGCCGGGATACGAG
>DATCPV010000223.1:0-1513 GCA_036569885.1 Gaiellales bacterium
CTCTACAACACGGTGAGGACGTTCTGATCCGGCTCGGCCGCATCTCCTACGCCAACATGGCGCCGGTCTTCTACGACCTCGGCGGCATCGAGGTCGAGCAGGTGACGGGTGTCCCCACCGAGCTGAACCGGATGCTGGTGAACGGCGAGATCGACGTCGCGCCGATCTCGTCGATCGAGTACGCCCGCAACGCCGACCGGCTGGCGCTCCTACCACGGCTGTGCGTCTCGACCGAGGGCGCCGTCGACTCGATCCAGCTGATCACGAGAAAGCCGCTCGAGCAGGTGCGAAGCGTCGCGGTCACACCCGAGAGCGCCACGTCGGTCGTCCTCACCAAGGTGCTGCTCGGCGACGTCGACCTCGTGCCGCTGGAGGAGCCGGCCGACGCGCGCATGCTGATCGGCGACGCCGCCCTGCGCAGTGCCTTCGAGGATCCGACCCCCCATCACGACCTGGGCCAGCTGTGGCAGGAGCGCACCGGCCTGCCGATGGTGTACGCCGTGTGGGCCTGCCGCGAAGGCATCGGCGAGGGCCTGGTCGAGCTCGAGCGCGCGCACCTGCGCTCGCTGGCGCTGGCCCGGTCGGAGCCCGAGGTGCTGGCGCGCAGGGCGGCCGAGGAGTACGGCTGGCCGGCCGGGTTCATGGCCCGCTACTTCGAGAAGCTGCGGTACCACTTCGGCCCGCGCGAGCGGCAGGGGGTGCTGCGGTTCTTCGAGCTCGCCCACCTGGCCGGCGAGCTCGACGAGGTGCCGCCGCTGCGGTTCGTCAGTCCGGCGGCCGTGGAGGCGCACTGATGGCCGTGGCATCCGACACATCCGCGGTGGCGGAGGCGCTCGAGCGCGCCCTCGCGGGTGTCGCCCGGCCGGCGGTAGAACGCGCAGAACTCGCAGTCGGTGTAACAGACGTTGGTGTAGTTCAGGTTGCGGTCGACGATGAACGTGACCACGCCCGGCTCGGCGGCGCGGTTGCGAAGCTCGTTCGCGACCCGCCCGACCGCCACCAGATCGCGCGAGCGCAGGATCGCGCAGGCGTCGTCGTCGCTGATCCGCTCGCCGGCGAGCGCGCGCTCGAGCGCCGCCGCGACCGCGGAGGTGCCGGTTGCCACGGCCATCAGCGCGCCTCCACGGCGGCCGGGCTGACGAATCGCAGCGGGGGCACCTCGGCGAGCTCGCCGGCCAGGTGGGCGAGCTCGAAGAACCGCAGCACCCCCTGCCGCTCGCGCGGGCCGAAGTGGTAGCGCAGCTTCTCGAAGTAGCGGGCCATGAACCCGGCGGGCCAGCCGTACTCCTCGGCCGCTCTGCGCGCGAGCACCTCGGGCTCTGACCGGGCCAGCGCCAGGGAGCGCAGGTGCGCGCGCTCGAGCTCGACCAGGCCCTCGCCGATGCCTTCGCGGCAGGCCCACACGGCGTACACCATCGGCAGGCCCGTGCGCTCCTGCCACAGCTGGCCCAGGTCGTGATGGGGGGTCGGATCCTCGAAGGCACTGCGCAGGGCGGCGTCGCCGATCAGCATG
>DATCPV010000224.1:0-5489 GCA_036569885.1 Gaiellales bacterium
GGATCAACACGAGCTCGGCCAGAGCGGCGAAGTCGTAGGCGTCCTCGTAGTAGCCGTCGGCCGAGAGCCGGCCGCGGCGGTAGCGATGCTCGCGGTGGTGGTGGAAGCCGTCCATCGTCAGGTGGATCGCCGGCCGGCCCAGCTCGGACACCGCCGCGGTCAGCTCGCGGGCAAAGGTCGATTTGCCGGAGGCGGTGACGCCGTCGATGGCAACGCGGGTCGGATGGCCCGGGTCGCCGTCGCACACCACGGCCGCAACGTGGGAGATCACCAGGGCGCGGGTGCTCGTCTCGGACACCCCGACAGGATACGGAGGCGATGAGTCCCCGCCACCCATGTCGTCTATACCCTTGCACCACTCCGCAACATCACCATGGGAGGTCGGAATGAGTCTGCCCGAGATCGGCTCGCACGAAGATTGGCTTCAGGCCCGCAAGGAGCTGCTCCTGAGGGAGAAGGAGCTCACGCGTCTCAACGACGCCCTGAACGCCGACCGCCGCCGGATGCCGATGGTGCGGATCGACAAGGACTACACGTTCACCGGCCCACACGGCGAGGCGAGCCTGGTCGACATGTTCGACGGCCGCAGGCAGCTCATCGTCCAGCACTTCATGTTCGACCCGTCGTGGGAGGACGGCTGCTCGAGCTGCACCGCCTCGGTGGATGAGATCTCGGACGGTGTGCTCGAGCACCTGCACGCCCGCGAGACCACCTTCGCGCTCGTCTCCCTGGCACCCTTTCCGAAACTCGCCGCATATGGGGCGCGGAAGGGCTGGACCGTGCCCTGGTACTCGTCGCAAGGAGGCGACTTCAACTACGACTTCCACGTCACCGTCGACGAGTCTGTCACACCGCTTCTGATCAACTACCGCACGAAGGCGGAGCTCAGCCCGGAGATGGCCGCGGCCGACCAGCCGATGGAGCTCCCGGGGATCAGCTGCTTCCTGCGCGACGGCTCGAGCGTCTTTCACACCAACTCGACCTACGCCCGCGGCACCGAGTTCGTCGCCGGCGCCTACACGTTTCTCGACCTGACCGCCCTCGGCCGCCAGGAGGACTGGGAGGAGCCCAAGGGCCGCGCCGCGAACGCTCACCGCCCGGATCCCGACTTCTCGACGTGACCGGCGCGGCCAGTGCCGGGTTCGCGAAGGCGGCGGCCCGGGACGGGATCGTGCTGCAGAGGCAGTCCTACGACTGGCTCTGCGAGCAGGGCCATGTGGGCCTCGAACGCGTCGCGAGGGCCCGGCGCGACCCCGCCCTCGTGGGTCCGGTCAAGGCGGCGCTCGAGGTGCTCGGCGCGATCTGCGCCCGCCTGCGTGGGGATGTCTCGGTGCTGCACGCCTCCCGCGAGAACCTGCTGCTTCCGGTTGATCTTGTCCACATTCCAACGGGCACTGTGATCGAGGTCGACGGCCCCGAGCACTTCACCTCGTTCCGCTCGACCGCCCTTGGGCTCTACCCCGCAGGCGCTGCCGTGGGCTTCGACATCGCCGAGCACGAGGAGCTCTGCCGCACCTTCGCCGCCACGTCGGACGGGCTGTCGCGGGGCCTGGCCGCCAAGGCCTTTGGCTTCGGCGGGGTGCAGCGGGAGCGCGCCTACAACGACGCGCTGCGCGATCTGGCGACCCCGGCCATGGGCCACCCGCCGCTCGTCCGGATCGCCGCCGTGGACGGCGACGGCGCTGCCGCCTACCGTCGTTCCCGCGACGAGATCAGGGCTGCGCTTCGGTGATCGCGACGTTGACCGTCGAGCAACGCCCGCACCGGACGCGCACCTTCTTGGTCATGTAGGTGCCATCCATCGCCGCCGCGAGGAGGTTTCCGCACTGCACGCAGATGTAGTCGTCAGGCCCGTTGCCGTGGAAGACGGGCCTGCCGGCGTCCTCCTGGATCGCCGTGCCGCCGTCGCGCGGCACCTCACCCGGGCGGATCTGGCGCATGACGATCGTCGCCATCAGACGTCCGTCAGAGCTTTCCGAGCTTCCCGGCGAAGTCCGCAACCAGCGCGTCCAGCACGCCAGCGACGACACCTTCGCCCATCGACGCGGCCTTGCCCGTGATCTGGGCGTTGGTGTGGATCGTCCCACCGCCGTCGTGAAGCGTGAACGTGATGGTGGCGTTGGCATGGCCCTGGCCGCCGGCCTCGCGGGACTTGACGGTCAGCACCGCGCGGTGGGCCGCGGCGTCCTGCTCGGTGATCTCAAGCGTGCCGGTGAACGTCATCGACATCGCCCCCATCTTGACCTTGATCTCGGCCCGGACGGCCTCGGGGCCGGTGCGCTCGAGCACGGTGGCGCCCTCGACGCAGGGGATCACCCGCTCGAGGTCGAGGATCGTGGCGAAACTGTCGTCGATCGTCCGCTCCGTCGAGAACGGGTGGTCGAGCTCAACTGCCATGCGGGGCGTCCTTGTCCAGAGGTGAATGGCTCACGACCGAGCGCCGGCATTATAGATTCTGCGCATGGCGATCCCGGCCGGCACGTACACCCTCGGCCCCGGCAAGAGCACCCTCTCTGTGCGGACACGGCGCACCGGCGCCGCCGCAATGGCCGGACACAACCTGCTCTTCCACGTCACCACGTGGCGGGCTGCACTGGTGGTCGGTGAGGATCCCGCCGGCTCGAGTCTCGCGGTCGACGTCGATGGCGCCTCCCTGAAGGTGTTGGAGGGAACGGGCGGCGTGCAGTCGCTCGGCGACGACGACAAGGCCGAGATCGAGCAGACCATCGACAAGGATGTCCTCAAGCGGCAGGAGATCACGTTTCGCTCGAGCGCTGTCGAGCCTGACGGCGACGGCGGGGGCCTCCACGTGCAGGGCGACCTGACGCTGCTCGGGCAGACCCGTCCGCTCGCGTTCGACGTCGCCTTGGGCGCCGACGGCGCGATCAACGCCGTCGCTGTCGTCAAGCAGACCGCCTGGGGCATCAAGCCCTATTCCACGCTCTACGGGGCCCTGAAGGTCGTGGACGAGGTCGAGGTCAGCCTCGCCGGCTCAGTCTGAGTAGACGGCCTGCGCGTCGAGGCCGCCCTCGACTCCAGGCGGCAGCTCTCCCGTTCCGTGCGCGTAGAGCGCGAGGTCGGCAACCGTGCCGATCTTGGTCGGGTCGCTTCCGTCACCGCTCATCCAGGCGCCGTTCGACCACGTCAGGCTCTCGGGCGGGGCGCCGAGCTGCATGCCGGCGAGCAGCTGGGCCTTGTCGCGGATCTTCGCCGTTGCGCGGGCGATGGCCGCCGGCGCACCCGGCGACGGGCTGGTGTTGTAGCCGTGGCCCACGCCGAACCGGTCGGTGTCGGCCGGGACGACCTTGACGTCGAGCGGCGGGACGCCGAGCTCGTCGGCGACGAGCTGCGCATACCGGGGTTCGTTTCCGTCGGCATCGGTGGTGAGGCTCAGCACCATCTTGCCGGTCGGGTGCACGCGGAGAAAGACTGCTCGGTAGGCCTCGTTCGCCACTAGTGGATCTCCTTGTGATCGGGACTCGCCGCGACGCCGAGCCGCAGGCGCTCCTGGTGCGCCGTCAGCGCATTGTGCTCCTCGAGCTCGCAGAAGGCCGGCTGCGGTCCGCCCTGCGGGTGCGCGGGTGCGGCGGGACGCTCGCAACCGGGGTAAATGCAGGTCTTTGCCGGCGCGTTCACGCGATCATCCTACTCCCCGGCATCCGTCACCCAGCCTGGAGTCGTGTTGCCCTTGCTCGGGCCATAGCCGCTGGGCATCGCGACCGAACTGCCGGGCACCGGAGTGGCGCTGGCCCACGACTCCACCTCGTCGGCCGGCGGGGCGGCGCGGTCGCCGGCGCCCGCTCCAGCCCGCTCCCACGACGGGGCCCCGATCGCATCGATGACCTCCCCCAGGGCCGCAAAGCTGTGGCCGCTCACCAGCGCGTCGCAGTACGGCAGCGCGGCGACCATGCCGCCCGCCCGCACCGAGAACGCGTTCGCGCTCATACGCGGATTGACCCACACGATCCGGTGGGCGAGGCGCGCGAGCCGCTCCATCTCGCGACCGACGAGCAGCGGATCGCCGCGCTCCCATCCGTCCGAGAGGATCACGATCACAGCGCCGCGCGCCATGCCGCGGCGGCCGTGGAGGTCGTTGAACGCCTTGAGCGCGTCGCCGATCCGCGTGCCGCTCGACCAGTCCGGCGCCGCGGCGGCGGCGCGCTGGATCGCCCGCTCGGGATGCCGCGAGGCGAGCGCACGGGTCAGGCGCGTCAGGCGCGTCGCGAACACGAACGCCTCGGCGTTGGGCCCGCTGCCGGCGGCACAGGTCAAGAAGTGCAGGTAGGCGCGGGCATAGGGCTCCATCGAGCCCGAGATGTCGCAGAGCATGACGAGCCTGCGCCGGACGACGCGGCGACGGCGACGGGCAAGCCGGATCGGGTCGCCTCCGGTGCGCAGGCTCCGGCGCAGGGTCCGGCGCATGTCGATGTGCTGGCCGTGGCGGCCGCGCTCGTACCGGCGGGTGCTGCGAAGCGGCGTGGCGAGCTGCAGGCGTGACATCAGCCGGTAGAGCTGCGCCAGCTCGTGCGGCTCGAGCCCGTCGAAGCTCTTCGCCGCCAGTCGCTCCTCGTCGCTCGCGAGCGCGAACGGCACCTCCACCTCCGTCCGATCCTCACCATCATCCGCATCGGGCGGCGACGACCAGCTGCCGGCGCGAAGGTCGCGCTCCGCCGAGTCGCCCGCGGATGTGCTGTGGCCGCTCGCCGGCCGGTCGTCCGGGGCGGCGGCGACGGTCCGCGTGTCGTCGGGCTCGAAGGGCTCGGGCTCGCGGAGGTCGCCGAAGATCGAACGGAAGACCGCATCGAAGACCTGCACCTGGGCGGGATCGGACACGAGCACGGCCCGGGCCGTCCAGTAGAGCCGCCGGCGGGTGACCGGCCGCACGAGCCCGAGGGCGCGCGCGAGATCGGCCGACCGCGCGGGCGTTGTCGGCATCCCAGCGTCGTGCAGGCGCCGGCTCAGCGCGCCCACCAGCGGCGGCAGGTCGAGGTGGATCGTCTCGACTCCGAAGTCAGTCACCGGTGCTCACCAGGTTCTCGAGGCCGGCCGCGCGGACAACGTCCTGGTCCTCGCCGTACTTCAGCACCGAGCCGAGCGTGCGAGCCACGACGGCCGCGTCGAGCCGCTCTACGCCGAGCAGGTCGAGCGCCGAGAGCCAGTCGATCGCCTCGGCGATGCCCGGCGGCTTCTGCACGTCGCTGTCCCGCATCCGCGAGACCGCGTCTGCGACCTGTACCGCCAGCGTCTGCGACGCGCCCTTCACGCGTCGCCGCACGATCTCGACCGCGCGCTGCGCGTTCGGGTAGCCGATCCAGTGATACAGGCACCGGCGCTTGACGGCGTCGTGCAGGTCGCGGGTGCGGTTTGAAGTCAGCACGATCAGCGGCGGGTGGGTCGCCGCGATCGTCCCGATCTCGGGGATCGTCACGCTCGCCTCGGCCAGGAGCTCGAGCAAAAAGGCCTCGAAATCGTCGTCGGCGCGGTCGATC
>DATCPV010000225.1:0-10195 GCA_036569885.1 Gaiellales bacterium
GGCATCGACGAACCAGCGGGCGTGCTCGTCGCGGCGAAACGATGGATCGCTTACGGGCGGCGCGACGACCGAGTACCGCGTCCGGGTGAGCGCATCGAACGCCCATCCGCCCAGCATCCGGAGCGGGCCGATGACCGGGACGGCGTAGCGAGGGGGCAGCTTCGGGTCGGGCGTGGACATCCCGCGAGATGCTATCCCGCCGCCCGCCCGCGTCACGAAAGCGTCACAATTGCAGCAGGCGCCGCAACCGGGGACAGTCCCCGGTTGCGGGTCACCACCTACGGCTCGGAGATCCCCATGCCGGCCAGGGTGCCCTCGCGGATCGCTTCCTCGAACGACCGCGGGCCGAGGCAGTCGCCGGCGCGCTGCACCGCGACGCCGGCGGCCACGAGCGAGTCGTGCAGGTCGTTGCGGGCCGATCGCCCGGCGCTCATCACCAGGGTGTCCACCTCCTCGAGCAGCACCGCCCGGTGCGAGAACACGTTCGTGAACTCGACGGCACCCGGACGCAGCCCCACCGGTCGCAGGTGGTGGACGAGCTCCACACCGGCCTCGTCGAGCCGGGCGAGGTACACGTTGCGCTGGTACTGGTGAATGGCTTGGCCGAACGCGATCGCGGAGGTCACTAGCCGCACCCGGCACCCGCGCGCGGCCAGCGTCTCCGCCACGTCAAAGCCGGTCCAGTCGCCGCCCCAGTCGCTCACCACGACCCGCGACCCGAGCTCGGCACCCGCGAGCGCATCCCACGCGTGCACCACGTCCACACCGGCGCCGGTGAGCGCCGGCACGTACGGCTCGGCGCCGGCGGCCAGCACGACCCGGTTGGGGCGCAGCGCCAGCACGTCGGCGGCTCCGGCCTCGAAGCCGAACCTGGCCTCGACGTCGTCCAGCCAGCCCGAGAGCACGTCGATGAGTCCGGCGGCGACCTCCTCGTGGCCGGGGGCGCCCAGGGCGAGGCGCATCTGCCCGCCCGGATCCTCGCCGCGCTCGAGCACGGTCACCCGATGGCCGCAGGCCGCGGCGGCTCCGGCGGCGGCGCAGCCGGCCGGGCCGGCGCCGATCACCACCAGCTCCTCGCGCTTTGACGCCGCGCGCGGGCGGGGGAGCGTCGCCTCGTAGCCCGTCCACGGGTTGACGGTGCAGGCGATCGGGATCCCGGCGTGGTAGTGGCCGATACAGCCCTGGTTGCACCCGATGCACCGGGTCACGGGCTCGCGTGCGAGCGTCTTTCGCACCAGGTTGGGGTCGGCGATCATCGCCCGGGTCATCCCAACGGCATCGCAGACGCCCTCGCCGATCAGGCGGTCGGCGTCGGCCGCGTCGAGGATCCGGCCGGTGGCGATCACCGGCACGCCCACGCGGGCCTTGACCCGCCGGGCGAAGTCGGCGATCGCGTTTCGGGGCGCCGGCGCCGGCGGCACGATCCAGGTGGAGCCGCGGTAGGTGGACGACCCGCCCAGCGTGACCGAGATGTAGTCGGCCAGCGCGGCGGCGGCGACCGCCTCTGCCGCCGCGATCACGTCCTCGGTGTCCGTGCCGTCGTAGGAGCCGCTCTCGTCGGTCAGGCGACAGCCGACGGCGCCGCCCGCACCAATCCCCGCCCGCATCGCCTCGAGCACCTCAACCAGGAATCGCAGCCGGTTTTGGAACGACCCTCCGTAGACGTCCGTGCGGGTGTTCGCGTGCGCCGACAGGAACTGCGTCGGCAGATAGCCGAAGCCTGCGCACACCTCGACGCCGTCCAGGCCGCCCTCGGCGGCGTGCACGGCGGCCTGGCGGTAGCCGTCGACCATCTCGCGGATCTCGAGCGTGCTCAGCTCGCGCGGCTCACTCATGAACCGCGCCGACGGGATCGAGGATGCCGACACCGCCGGGGGCCGCGGGCCTGAGCTGATCACCTCGCGCCCGCCGTGGAAGAGCTGGCAGACCAGGCGCACATCATGCTCGTGCACGGCGTCCGCCAGCCGCCGGTAGGCGGGCACGATCTCGGGCAGGTACCCCCCGATCGTGTGGGGGGTGAGCAGCCCGGTCGAGTGGACGGCCGTGGCCTCGATCACGATCAGGCCCACGCCCCCGGCCGCACGGGCGCGGTGGTAGGCGATCAGGTCGTCGGTGGGGAGATGGTCGTGGACGAGCGTCGTCTGGTGCGACGTCGAGACCACCCTGTTTCGGATCGTCACCGGCCCGAGCGCAAGCGGGGCGAACAATCGGTCGAACACGGCGATGACGATACCGTGTCGTCATGCGGGTCGCCGCCCTCTACGACATCCACGCAAATCTGCCCGCGCTCGAGGCGGTGCTCGCCGAGCCCGACGTCGCGGGCGCAGATCTCCTGGTGGTCGGCGGCGATGTGCTCGTGGGGCCGATGCCCATCGAGACGCTGGCGCTGCTCACGGTTTTGGGCAACCGAGCGGCGTGCGTGCACGGCAACACGGAGCGAGAGGTCGCGCGTGGCCGTGGCGGCAATCACCGCACGGGGGAGCTGTGGGACCGACGGGCCGCCTGGGTGGCGGGCCAGCTGACGGCGGCCGACATCGCCGCCGCCGAGCGATGGCCGGCGACCGTGACGGTGGACGTCGACGGGCTCGGACCCGTGTGCTTCTGCCACGGCTCGCCCCGCAGCGACGAGGAGATCATCACGGCGATCTCACCGCCCGCCCGGCTGGAGCCCATGCTGGCCGGGGTCGCCGCGGAGACGATCGTCTGCGGTCACACCCACGTGCAGTTCGATCGCGTCGTCGCCGGGAGGCGGCTCGTCAACGCCGGCAGCGTCGGGATGCCCTACGAGGGGTCGCCCGGCGCTCGATGGTGCCTGCTCGGCCCGGGCGTGGAGCTGCGGACGACGGCGTACGAGATCGAGGCGGCCGCCGTCCGGATCGGGGCGACGGAGTTCCCCGAGGCGGAGGCTTTCGCGGCCGACCTGGTGGAGCCGGCCTCGGCGGAGGAGGCGACGAGGGAGTTCGAGGCGCAGGCCGCAGCGAAAAAGTGACGGGAGCGGACGGTGCACCTCACTGCCATTTGTGGCACTGCCCCCCGCAGCGTCCACCGTCCGCATCCCGTATCGATTCGGATCGAGGTGCGCTTCCTCGGTGCCTACCCTCGGTAGCGCGGTGCGCAATGGTGATCATTGCTGGGGGTTCCGCCCGCAGGATCCGCACTCAGAGTCATTCCCTGGTGCGGACGCCGCATGGTGAGCGGTTCCCGGTTTCGGCAGCCGAGCCGTCTCGTCACGAGACCTCTGGCTTTGCGTGCTCACCTCGCGGTGAGTTTGCCTTTATCGATCCGTTGACCACATCATCGACCCCGCCGGGGCGCGTGTCGTCGTCCGTACGGGGGGACTTGGCTCCCCCCTTAGAGTGAGACGCGGGCGCCCGCATCGCCCCCGGGGAACCCCCCAGCAATTGGAACGCCTGTGAATCCCCCGAAAGGGGGAAGCACCCCTCGCCACCCTGGAGGACACTGCTTTCGCCTGGCCTCACGTCCTCTTCTCTGGGCACGTTCGAGCGCGAAGCCAGGAGCGCGGTCGGCCAGTTCTACCCCCCAGAACGGCCACCTCGGGTCCCGCGGGCGGGTCTCATCAGAGGCCCGCCGGCGAGGACGTCCCAGTCGGCCCGATAATGCCCTCATGCACGGGCTGCTCGAATCGGTGCCGAACTTCTCGACCGGCCGCGACAGCGCCGCCGTCACGGCCATCCGTGATGCGGTCGACACCCACGCCGCGGTGCTCGATGTGCACAGCGACGCCGACCACAACCGCTCGGTGCTCACCTGCGTCGGGGAGGCCGATGCGCTGGTCGCCGGGCTGGCGGCCGCCGTTTCGGTGGCGGCGCGGCGCATCGACCTCACGACCCATGAGGGCATCCACCCCCGGGTCGGGGCCGCCGACGTCGTGCCCTTCGTGCGGTTCCGCGACGACGATCCGGAGCCTGTGCAGGCCGCACACGCGCTCGGCGAGCAGATTGGCGCGCTCGGCATCCCGGTGCTGGGATACGGCGAGCTGGGCGGAGGGCGGCGGCCGGCGTTCTACCGGCGCGGCGGGACGGCGGGGCTCCAGGCGCTGATCGATGCGGGGGCGGTCGAGCCGCTGTACGGACCGGCGACGCTGCACCCGACCGCAGGGGCCGTGCTCCTGGGAGTGCGCGGGCCGCTGATCGCGTTCAACGTCGACCTGCGCACAGATGACGTGGCGGTCGCCCGGGCCGTCGCCGCGGCGGTGCGCGAGCGCGACGGCGGCCTGCCCGGCGTGCAGGCGCTCGGGCTGCTCTTGCCGCGCACCGGCCGGGCGCAGGTGTCGATGAACCTGATCGATCCCGTGGCGACGCCCATGCACGAGGTGGTGGCAGAGGTGGTGCGGCTGGCGGCGGTGCACGGTGTCGAGGCCGAGCGGAGCGAGCTCGTCGGCCTGATGCCGGCGGCCGTCGCCGCAGCCGCAGCGGGGCGGGCGCTCCTGATCGAGGGCATGTCCGCCGACCGCCTGCTCGAGGTCGCCGCCGGCGGCGAGTTCGGGGCCGCCGGGTAGGCTTGGCGCCGCGTGACGGCGACCATCGAGCTCACTGGCCACGACCTCACCGTCGACGACGTCGAGCGGGTTGCGCTCGGGACCGCCCGGGCCGAGCTCGGCCCCCGGGCGCTCGAGCAGATCGCCGCGTCGCGCGCCCTGATCGACCGGGCGGTGGCCGAGGGCCGTCCGACCTACGGCGTCAACACGGGATTCGGGCGCTTCGTCGACGTGGCCATCGCGCCCGCCCAGGCCGCCCAGCTCCAGCTCAACCTGCTGCGCAGCCACGCCTGCGGCGTCGGCGACCCGTTCCCCGATGAGGTCGTGCGGGCCGCCACGCTGCTGCGGGCAAATGCGCTCGCCAAGGGCACGTCGGGCGTGCGGGCCGAGCCGGTGCGCCTGCTCGTGGACCTGCTGGCGGCCGGCGTCTGCCCGGTCGTGCCGTCGCGCGGGTCGCTTGGCGCCAGCGGCGACCTGGCTCCGCTGGCGCACCTTGGTCTCGTGTTGGTGGGCGAGGGCGTCGCCCGCGTCGGGGGCGAGACGCTGTCCGGTGCCGAGGCGCTCGCCCGGGCCGGCCTCGAGCCGATCGTCCTGGCCGCCAAGGAGGGGCTCGCGCTCATCAACGGCACGCAGTTCATGGCGGCGATCGGCGCGCTCGCGCTCGCGCGCGCCCACCGGCTGGTCAAGCTCGCCGATGTCGCCGCCGCCCAGACAATCGAGGCGGTGCGCGCCTCACGCACACCCTTTGCCCCGGAGCTCCAGGCGCTGCGCCCGCACCCCGGCCAGGTCGCGTCGGCCGCCAACCTCTACCGGCTCTTGGACGACTCCGAGATCGTCGCCTCGCACCGGTGGTGCGGCCGCGTCCAGGACGCCTACTCGCTTCGGTGCGCGCCACAGGTGCACGGCGCGGTCCGCGATGCGGTGGCCTACGCCGAGGGCGTCGTGGCGATCGAGCTGAACGCGGCCACCGACAACCCGATCGTGCTGGCCGACCGCGGCGAGGTGCTCTCGAACGGCAACTTCCACGGCGAGCCGGTCGCCATCGCGCTGGACACGCTCAAGCTGGCGCTGGCCGAGCTCGGGTCGATCAGCGAGCGGCGCGTCGAGCGAATGCTGAACCCGACCCTGTCAAACGGCCTCCCGGCGTTCCTGACCGCCGACGGCGGCCTGAACTCCGGCTTCATGATCGTGCAGTACGTCGCCGCCAGCCTCGTCAGCGAGGACAAGGTGCTGGTGCATCCCGCAAGCGCCGACTCGATCCCCACCAGCGCCGGCCAGGAGGATCACGTCTCGATGGGCGCGACCGCTGCCGTGCATCTGTGGCAGGTGTGCCATAACGTCGAGCGGGTACTGGCGATCGAGCTCCTGTGCGGCGCACAGGGGATCGACTTCCTGGCACCGCTGCGCCCGGGCGCGGCCGTCATGGCCGCCCATGCGGCGGTGCGTGAGATCTCGCCGCACCTGGAGGGCGACCGCTCGCTCACTGGTGACATCGAGGCGCTGGCGGCCCGGATGCGCGACGGGTCGCTGCTGGCGACGGTCGAGCGTGGCTCCGCGCTGCGCTAGCCGGCACGATCTTGTAGATCGACCCGCCGGTCGTGATCACGTACAGCCCGCCCTTCGAGCCTTCGCCGAATGCGTCGATCCCCGACGCCTTGAAGCTGATGTGCATCAGCACCGGCCTGCCACCCCTCGCGCGCCGCTTCCAGATCCGGCCGGAGCAGTTGTCGGCATAGAGGTAGAAGCCGCGCAGCTGCGTGAGCACCGCCCCGCGGTAGACGTACCCGCCCATCACCGCGCAGTTGCTGGGGCCCGACGACACCGCGTGCGGGTACTCGAGGGCCGGGAACTTGAGCTGCGAGCGATTGATCGCCTGCGTCCTGAAGATGTGGTCGCCCTCGTAGTAGCTCCAGCCAAAGTTGGTGCCGGCCGGGGCGCCCGCCTTGAGGTGGTCGATCTCCTCCCACTTGTTCTGGCCGACGTCGCCGATCCACATGTCGCCGGTTGAGCGGTCGAACGAGAACCGCCACGGATTGCGCAGGCCGTAGGCGTAGACCGTCGCCCTGGCGCCCGCCTTGTGCACGTTCAGGCGCAGGATGCTCGAGAGCGGGCCGCCGCTCTGGCCCTGGTTGTTGGGGTCGTCCTCGCTGCCGCCGTCGCCGAGCGAGATGTACAGCCGGCCGTCAGGCCCGAACTGGAGCTGGCCGCCCTTGTGGTTGTTGAACGGCGGCTGGTGCACCTTGAGGAGGATGGCCTTCGAGGCGGGATTGGCGATGTTGGGATGCAGCCGCTCGACCCGATACCTGGCCACACGGGTGTTGCCGTCGCGGTTGCTGAAGTCGACGTAGAAGAGGCCGTTGTGCGCGTAGTCCGGGTCGAACGCCATCGAGAGCAGGCCCTCCTCGCCGCTGCAGCTGACGAGCGAGGTGATGTTCAGGAAGGGCCGTCTCAGGAGCCGGCCGGCGCGGTCGACCCTGATCACCCCGCACTTGTCGACCACGAAGAGGCGCTGATCGCCGCGAGGCGACGTCAGGTACACCGGGGTGGCCAGGCCGTGCAGGATGCGCTGCAGGCGGACGGCGGCCGAGGCGGTTGCGCCACCTGCCCAGACGAGCATCGATGCCGTGACAAGACCCACGGCGGCGATTCCGAGGCGCCGTCGCACGGGCCGCATGCTAGACGATCTTCGGGCCTGATAGCGTGTTCGGCGATGGCCACCGCCGTCGATACCGTGGTCGAGACGCTGGTCGGCGACCTGAGTGCCGTCCGTGCGCCGCGCGGCACCGAGCTGCACTGCAAGGGCTGGCACCAGGAGGCGGCCCTGCGGATGCTATGCAACAACCTCGACCCCGAGGTGGCCGAGGACCCCACCCGGCTCGTCGTCTACGGCGGCTCCGGGCGAGCGGCCCGCAGCCACGCCGCGCTGAAGGCGATCGTGGCCGCGCTGCTCGAGCTCGAGTCCGACGAGACACTGCTCGTGCAGAGCGGCAAGCCGGTCGGCATCTTCCGCACCCACCCCGGCGCCCCGCGGGTGCTGATCGCAAACTCCCTGCTGGTGCCCCGGTTCGCGACGTGGGACGAGTTCCGCCGGCTGGAGGCCGAGGGGCTGACGATGTTCGGGCAGATGACCGCCGGATCGTGGATCTACATCGGCACCCAGGGGATCCTCCAGGGCACCTACCAGACCTTCGCCGCAGCCGGTGAGCTGCACTGGGGGACGCCCGACCTGGCCGGCCGCACCGTCCTCACCGCCGGCCTGGGAGGGATGGGCGGCGCCCAGCCGCTGGCCGCCTCGCTGGCCGGCGCCGCGAGCCTGAACGTCGAGGTGGACCCGCATCGCATCGACCGCCGGATCGAGACGCGCTACCTCGACGAGGTGGCCGACGACCTCGACGATGCGCTCGCGCGGGTGAGCGCCCACGCGGCCGCCGGCCGCGGCGTCTCGGTCGGTCTGCTCGGAAACGCGGCCGACGTCTTCGCCGAGGTGGCCCGGCGCGGCGTCCACTTCGACCTCGTCACCGACCAGACCTCGGCTCACGACATGCTGAACGGCTATGTCCCCGACGGGATGCCGCTCGCCGAGGCGGTCGCGCTGCGAGCGAGCGACCCCGACGAGTACGTGCGCCGGGCGCGGGCGACGGCTGTCCGGCACGTCCAGGCGATGCTCGACCTCAAGGAGGCCGGCAGCCACGTCTTCGACTACGGCAACAACCTGCGCACCGAGGCCCGCGACGCCGGTCTCGAGGGGGCGTTCGGCTTCCCGGGCTTCGTGCCCGCATACGTGCGGCCGCTCTTCTGCGTCGGCGCGGGCCCGTTCCGGTGGGCGGCGCTCTCGGGCGACCCCGCCGACATCGCCCGCATCGACCGCGCGCTCGTCGAGGCCTTCCCGGACGACGTGCTGCTGCAGCGGTGGCTGGCGCTCGCCCCGGAGCGGGTCGCGTTCCAGGGCCTGCCGGCGCGGATCTGCTGGCTGGGATACGGCGACCGCGCCAAGGCCGGGTTGATCTTCAACGACCTCGTCCGGCGGGGGGAGGTGTCGGCGCCGATCGTGATCGGGCGCGACCACCTCGACACGGGATCGGTCGCCTCGCCCTTCCGCGAGACCGAGGCCATGCGCGACGGCTCCGACGCGATCGCGGACTGGCCGATCCTGAACGCGCTCCTGTCCACGTCGTCGGGCGCGTCCTGGGTCTCGGTGCACCACGGCGGCGGGGTCGGTATCGGCAACTCGATCCACGCCGGGCTCGTCATCGTCGCCGACGGCACGGACGAGATGGACGAGCGGCTCGAGCGAGTGCTCACGAACGATCCCGGCATCGGCGTCGCCCGCCACGCGGACGCCGGCTACGAGGCGGCGCTCGACACCGCCCACGAGCGTGGCGTGCGCCTGCCGATGGAGGAGCACCCGTGAGCGATCGGACCGCGGTGCTGACCGGGGTGACCGGCGGCTGGGGGCGGGCGGTGCTCGACCGGTTCTGCGACCAGGGCTGGAACGTGGCCGTCACCCATCGCGGAGAGGCGCCGGACGACCTGCCCGCCAGCGTGCTTGCCGTCGAGGCCGACCTGACCGATCCCGCATCGGCCGAGAACGTCGTTGCGGCGGCACGCGAGCGGTTCGGGGGTGTCGACGCGCTGGCCAACATTGCGGGCGGGTACGCGGCAGCCGGCAGAATCGGTGAGGCGCCGGTGGACGTGTGGCGCTCGCAGATGGCGGTCAACGTCGATACGGCCTACCACATGACCCGGGCCGCGCTCGCCCCGATGCGCGCCGCCGGCCGGGGCGCGATCGTCTACATCGGGTCGTCGGCGACCGAGCGGCCCTTCCCGGGCGCGGCGGGCTACATCGCCTCCAAGACGGCGCTCACGGGGCTGATGCGGGCCGTGGACGCCGAGGTGAGGACCGAGGGCATTCGCGTAAACACCGTCGTCGTCAAAATCGTGGACACGCCCCGGAACCGGGCCGAGAACCCCGACGCCGACCACTCTCGCTGGACGACCGGGGCGGAGCTGGCCACGGTGATCGAGTGGCTGTGCTCGGATGCGTCCGCACCGCTCTCGGGGGGGATGATTCCGGCGTATGGCCGCGCCCGCTAGCCACCCCAGCTTCCTGCTCGCCAACCTGGCTGCCGCCGTCTCGCCCGCCGGGGAGGGCGCTCCGCTGCGGGGCGACGACCTCGGGCGCGTGCTGGTGTTCGAGCACGCGGCGATCGCCGTCGTCGACGGACGCATCGCGGCGGTGGGCACACCCGACGACGTCCGCTCCCAGCACGCCGATCTCGAGGTCGTCGACGGCCGTGGCCGGATCGCGATCCCAGGCCTGATCGACTGTCACACCCACCCGGCCTTCGGCGGGCAGCGGGCGGGGGAGTTCGAGCTGCGCGCGCAGGGCGCCGGCTACGAGCGCATCCACGCATCCGGGGGCGGCATCGCCGCAACCGTGGCCGCAACCCGCCGGCTCGGGCGAGACGGCCTGCACACGGCCGTCGGCCGCCACCTGGGCTGGATGGCGGCGCACGGCACGACGACCGCCGAGGGCAAGTCCGGCTACGGCCTCGACCGCGACACCGAGCTCGCGAGCCTGGATGCGATCGCCGCAGCGCATCCGATCGAGTTGGTCCCCACCTACCTCGGCGCGCACTCGGTTCCGGGGGAGTTCTCGAACGGCGACGACTATCTCGACTTCGCCCTGGCCGAGGT
>DATCPV010000226.1:0-6795 GCA_036569885.1 Gaiellales bacterium
GCCGTGACGCGACGCGCGATGTCGGTGTCCAGGCCGGCCCCGGGCGTTGTGGGTGGACCCGGGGGGCGGACGGCGGGACCGGCTCCCGGACTCATCGGGAGGGTGGGAAGGGCGAGGGGCGGAGGAGGCGGCTTGTTCGGGTTGACGACCACGAAGCCGCTGTGCAGCGGGTCCTCGCTCCAGTCCACGGTGGCGCCGCGCAGCTTCTCGACGCTGTCCTCGACCACCACGATGGGGAGATCCCCCTGGTGCTGCACGGTGTCGCCGGCGCGGACCTTGGCCAGCGGCTCGAGCGACAGCGCGCAGACGTACTCGCCGTCGGCCTCGCCGGTGACCCGCACGGACAGCACGCGATCGCTCGGGTCGGGCGCGGCGGCGCGGAAGTCGCGCACGCGCTCGAGCGCCGATGCCGTGATGGCGAGGAGTGCGGAGGCTGGGTCGGCCACCGATCTACGATAGCGCCGTGGACCGTCTTCTCCTGATCCTGCCGTCGGCCACCTACCGGGCGCCGGATTTCCTGGCGGCGGCGCGGGAGCTCGGCGTCGCGGTCACGGTGGCGTCCGAGCGCCGGGCGGCGATGTCGGCGGCGATGGGCGAACGTGCGCTCACCCTCCGCCTGTCGGACCCGGCACGGGCGGCCGAGCAGATCGCCGAGCGTGCCCGGGAGACCCCGTTCGCCGCGGTCGTGGGCGTCGACGATCAGGGCGTGATGGCCGCCGCGCTGGGCGCCGAGCGCCTCGGGCTGCCGCATAACGCGCCGGCCGCTGTCGCCCGCACGCGCGACAAGGCGGCGATGCGCCGGGCGCTCGCGCAGGCCGGCGTCCCGCAGCCGCGCTTCGCCCTGCTGCCCTCCGGAGCCGACGTCGCGGCCGTGGCGCGCGACGTGGGCCTTCCCTGCGTGCTCAAGCCGCTGGGGCTGTCGGGCAGCCGCGGGGTGATCCGGGCGGACGACGCCGAACAGGCGCGGGCGGCCGCCGAGCGCGTCTGGGGTATTCTGGCTGCCGCTCAGCAGCCGTCCGGGACGCCGCTGCTGCTGGAGAGCTACCTGCCCGGCGCGGAGGTGGCGATCGAGGGGCTGCTGCGCGGAGGCCGTCTGGAGGTGCTGGCGGTCTTCGACAAGCCCGACCCGCTCGAGGGGCCGTACTTCGAGGAGACGCTGTACGTGACGCCGTCGCGGCTGCCGACCGCCGTCCTGGCCGAGGTCGAGGCGGTTACTGCGCGGGCGGCGCGTGCGCTGGGGCTGCGGGAGGGACCGATCCACGCCGAGCTGCGCGTGGACGGCGAGCGGGTGAGCGTCCTCGAGCTAGCGGCCCGGTCGATCGGCGGCCTGTGCTCGCGCGCGCTGCGCTTCGGCGCCGGCGTCAGCCTGGAGCAGGTGATCCTGCGCCACGCCCTGGGCATCGGGCTCGAGGACCTCGCGCGGGAGTCGACGGCGTCTGGCGTGATGATGATCCCGATCCCCGGGGCTGGCGTGCTGCGCGCGGTCGAGGGGCAGGCGCAGGCGCGGGCGGTGGAGGGCATCGGCGGGCTGGAGATCACGATCGCCCGCGGCCGCCCCGTGGTGCCGCTGCCCGACGGCGACCGCTACCTGGGCTTCCTGTTCGCGCGCGCGGCGAGCGCCGACGCGGTCGAGCGCTCCCTGCGCGCCGCGCACGCCCGCCTGCGGATCCGGATCGAGCCGCACGCGCCCGAGCCGGTCGGCGCGCGCTAGCGTGGGGCAGCGGTGCGCGTCCTTTTGATCTCGACCTACGAGCTGGGCCACCAGCCGTTGCACGTCGCCTCGCCGGCGGCCGCGCTGCGCCGCGCCGGGCACGAGGTCCGCTGCCTGGACCTCAGCGTGCAGGCCTGGGACCCCGGCGCCCTGGAGTGGACACAGGCGGTCGGCTTCTCGGTGCCGATGCACACCGCCATGCGCCTGGCGCTCAGCGCCGGCCGCCGAGTGCGCCGCGAGCACCCCGGGCTGCCGATCTGCTTCTACGGGCTCTATGCCACGGTCAGCCGCGAGCTCATAGAGCGTGAGCTCGCCGCGCGCGCGATCGCCGGCGAGTACGAGCCGGCGCTCACGGCCTGGGTGGACGAGCTGGCGGCCCCGTGCGCGCCCGCCCCGGCCGCCGACCGGCCGATCATCCACCTGCAGCGCGGCACCTTCGACCCGCCGGCGCGCGAGCTGCTGCCCGGACTGGAGCGCTACGCCCGCCTGGCGGTCGGCGGGGAGGAGCGGCTGGTCGGATACGTGGAGGCCAGCCACGGGTGCGTGCATCGCTGCCGGCACTGCCCCGTCCCGACCGTCTACGACGGGCGCATCCGCGTCGTGCAGGCCGAGACCGTCCTGCGCGACGTCGAGCGCCTGGCGGGCATGGGCGCGCGCCATATCACGTTCGGCGACCCCGACTTCCTGAACGGCTGGCGCCACTCTCTGGCGATAGTCCGCGCGCTGCACGATCGCCGCCCGGAGCTGACCTTCGACTGCACGACGAAGGTCGAGCACGTGCTCGAGCACGCCGGGGTGTGGGAGGAGATGGCCGCCTCGGGCTGCCTGTTCGTCGTCAGCGCGCTGGAGAGCGTCAACGACGAGATCCTCGTCCGCCTCGACAAGGGCCACACGACCGCCGAGGCGGTGCTCGCCCTCGAGCTGCTGCGCGAGCACGGAATCGAGACCCGGCCCTCGTTTATGCCCTTCACCCCGTGGACGACCCCGCGTGACGTGCTGGAGATCGTCGACTTCGTCGCCGCGCACGACCTGGTGGCCAACGTCGACCCGGTGCAGTACACGATCCGGCTGCTCGTGCCCGAGGGCTCGCTGCTGCTGGAGCGCGAGGACCTGCGCGAGCACCTCGGCCCCTACGACGCCGAGCGCCTCAGCTACCCGTGGCGCTCAGCGGACCCGGCAGCCGACCGGCTGCAGGGCCGCCTCAGCGCGCTGGTCGAGCAGAGCGCCGCCGCGCAGGAGGCGACGGGCCTGACGTTCGCGCGCATCCGCGCGGCGGTGCGCGAGGCGACCGGCGAGGCGGCCGGCCCGGAGCCGGAGGCCATCCCCATGGGATCGACCGAGGGGAGGCCACGGCTCACCGAGCCGTGGTTCTGCTGAGCGGAGCCCACCGAGGGCCAGTTCGGTCCTCTCACAACGTGATCACGTGGTCTGGCGGGTCGCCCGCCAGCGCTGCGTCCAAGGCGGGAAAGCAGCCGACCCGCACGCCGGACCGGGGCCGCCGCGTTCAGACCGCCGAGACCTCTTCCTCTTCCGCGACGCGGAAGGAGGAGCCGCAGCCGCAGGCGGCCACGACGTTGGGGTTCTCGACCTTGAAGCCGGCGCCCTGGAGGCTCTCGGCGTAGTCGACGACCGCGCCGCGGACGTAGGGCAGGCTCGGGCCGTCCACCAGCAGGCGCAGCCCGTGGTCCTCGAAGATCTGGTCGCCGTCGCGCTCGGTGTCGAAGGCCAGCGCGTACTGAAAGCCCGAGCAGCCGCCGCCCCGCACACCCACGCGCAGGCCGGAGGTGGCCGCGTCGGCGTTCTGGGAGTCGAGAATCTCCTGGACCTTCTCGGCGCCTCTGTCGGTGAAGGTGATCACGGCAATCTCACTCTCCTGTTCCCACAGCCCCGTGCAATGCTTCACGAAGTGTAGCGATGGCTAGGCTACTTTCATGGCCCCGTCCGGAAGAGTCTCAAGCAGCGCATAGAGGCCGCCATACCCGTCCGCTTCGCACGAGGGGAAGGCGAACCCCTGGAAGGTCACCGTGAAGCGACCGCCGCGGCTGGCGCGGACCCGCCGTGTGCTGGTCCGCGTGCCGGAGACCACGCGCACCCGGTCGCTCTCGTGCGGCTTGAAGTCGCGCCCCCGCCAGCTTCAGCGGCGACGCGCCAGCACCGCTGTGGCGACACGCCGCATGATCATGCAAGCTAGTGCCGTCGCGGGCTACGAGTACCCCCCCGGAGCGCTAGACTTCAAGTCCGACCTTAGTGGTCGGCTTTGCTCCATGAGCCCCGTGATCGACGTCTGCCCCCTCGAGGAACTGTTCCCCGGCGAGCACGTTCTCGTCGAGTGGGAGGATCTCGAGCTCGGCGTCGTCAACTGCAACGGCGAGCTGCTCGCCAGCGAGGATCGCTGCTCGCACGACGACGGGCACCTGCTGGACATCGACTGTGACGCCAGCACGGTCGAGTGCTCGCGCCACGGATCGGTGTTCGTCCTGCGGGCCGGAATGCCCAAGAATCTGCTCGCGTATGTGCCGATCGACATCTTCCCGGTGTCCGTCGAGGACCGTGTCATCAAAGTGGAGGTCGACTGACCATGGCTATACCCGAGGTGATCGCCGAGCAGCAGGGACTGGTCGGCATCAACGCCGACTACAAGGAGAAGTTCGGGTTCCACGACCCGGAGAGCGGTTACGCGTTCAAGGCCCCGAAGGGCCTCAGGCGTGAGCTGGTCGAGCAGATCTCCGAGTTCAAGGACGAGCCGGAGTGGATGCGCGAGTTCCGCCTGAAGGCGCTCGAGCACTTCCTCTCGCGTCCGCAGCCGACGTGGGGCTCGCCGATGCTGGCCGAGGTCGACTACGACAACATCCACTACTTCGTCCGCGCGTCAGAGAAGTCGTCAAAGACCTGGGACGACGTCCCCGAGGACATCAAGAACACGTTCGACAAGCTGGGGATCCCGGAGGCTGAGGGCAAGTTCCTCTCCGGCGTCGGCGCTCAGTACGAGTCCGAGGTCGTTTACCACCAGGTGCGCGAGGACCTCGAGCAGCAGGGCGTCGTGTTCATGGACATGGACTCCGGCCTGCGTGAGCACGAGGAGCTCGTGCGCGAGCACTTCGCGACGATCATCCCGCCCAACGACAACAAGCTCGCCGCGCTCAACAGCGCGGTGTGGTCGGGCGGGTCGTTCGTCTACGTGCCGCCGGGCGTGCACGTGGAGATGCCGCTGCAGGCCTACTTCCGCATCAACACCGAGAACATGGGTCAGTTCGAGCGGACGCTGATCATCGCCGACGAGGGCTCCTACGTGCACTACGTCGAGGGCTGCACCGCGCCGGTGTGGAGCACCGACTCGCTGCACTCCGCGGTGGTCGAGCTGATCGCCAAGCCCGGCGCGCGGATCCGCTACACGACCGTGCAGAACTGGTCGACGAACGTCTACAACCTGGTGACCAAGCGCGCGGTTGCGTACGAGGACGCGACGGTCGAGTGGGTCGACTGCAACCTCGGCTCCAAGCTGACGATGAAGTACCCGTCGATCTACCTGATGGGCGAGCGCGCACACGGCGAGGTGCTCTCGATCGCCTTCGCGGGCAACGGCCAGCACCAGGACGCGGGCGCCAAGATCATCCACGCGGCGCCGAACACGACGTCGAACATCTTCGCCAAGTCGATCTCCAAGGACGGCGGGCGGTCCTCCTACCGGGGACTGCTCGAGGTGACCAAGGGCGCGACCGGCTCGCGCTCGAAGGTGGTGTGCGACGCGCTGCTGCTCGACGAGGACTCGCGGTCAGACACCTACCCGACGATCCGGATCGGCGAGGACGACGTCGACGTCGGCCACGAGGCGAGCGTCTCGAAGATCGGCGAGGAGCAGCTCTTCTACCTGATGAGCCGCGGGATCCCCGAGGACGAGGCGGGCAAACTGATCGTCAACGGCTTCATCGAGCCGATCGTCAAGGAGCTGCCGATGGAGTACGCGGTCGAGATGAACCGGCTGATCGAGCTGCAGATGGAAGGCTCCATCGGCTGAGATCTCAGCCCGCGAACCGGCTTAGCTGCCGGCGCGCCGCGAACACACCCGCGACGCGACCTGCAACGGCTGAAGGCCCAACTCGTAGACTAGGGAGAAGTCAAGAAGTAACTGTGCGTTTCGTGGGGTGGATCACGTAATTCCACTCTCCGTGGAACTGTCACGAGTGAGGCTGCCAGCTCGGTGTCTGAGACCTTGATAGCGCGCTGGTAGGCGCGCTCGTCGAGCTGGGCGTGGACCTCGAGCCCGGCCGTCGAGGTGGTCGCGCCGATCAGCGAGACGATCGCCTGGCGGGAGACGAGCGGCTGCCCGCGCCAGTTGCGCGTGATGAAGCTAAACAGGCGGTGCTCAATCTTGTTCCACTTCGACGTTCCGGGCGGGAAGTGGCAGACGCTGATCGTGAGCCCGGTCTCGTCAGAGAGATGCTGCAGCTCGGTCTTCCACAAGCCGGTGCGATTGCCGTTTGAGCCGCCGCAGTCGGCGGTGATCGTCAGGGTCGTGGCGTTGGGGTAGCGCTCACGTCCGAGGTGCTCCCACCAGCTGATCATCGTGCTGACGGCGAATTGCGCGGTGTCGCTAGTGATCCCGACCGAGACCCACCCTTCGTCGGCGGTCAGGTCGTATACGCCATAGGGGATCGCATGCCCAGCTGCTTGTCCTTGAAGTCGTGGCCGCGAACCTCGACCGGCGCTCCCTTGCGCTCAAACTCCCGGCCGACAGCCTTGAAATCGCCGACCAGCTCGCGCTTCTTGGCGTCTAATGCCGACCTTGCGGGCATGCCGACCTTGGTTTGAAAGATCCGTCCGTTCGGCCGGTGCGAGACGCCCGTTCGTCGTCCCAAGCGCGTGTCTGCGTCTTGACTACGGAGACGCTCGCTGTCGGCCAGTTGCAGCAGTTAAGCGCGATCGACTATTGCGGACTGGACGGCATCAGGCAGTCGTTGGGTTTCTACTTCAGCGTATTGGTGGGCCCGTCTCAGCCGCCGATGTAGGACATCTCGATTTTGCCCCGTTGGCGAGTTGCGGAGTGCCGGATCTCCGAGTAGCGATCAGCGCGGTCGCCCCAGATT
>DATCPV010000227.1:0-4673 GCA_036569885.1 Gaiellales bacterium
GGCCGTACGGTGCGCGCTGTGCCCGTGGTCGGCGCAGGGCGTGTCGAACACGGTTCTCGCGGCTCAGAAAGCCCACGCCGAACATGTCCATGGGATTACCCAGGAGCGACGGCGCGAGCTCCGAGCCGCCCGCTAGGCGCCGTCCCTCTGCAACAACTCGATTCTGTATCCATCGGGATCGCGGACGAAGCACAGCCGCGATCCGCCCTCGCTGACGCTGTAGGGAGGCCGCTCGGGCTCGATGCCCTGCGTCTTCAGCTGCTCGAGCGTGGCGTCGAGGTCGGGGACGCCGACGGCCACGTGCCCGTAGCCGGTGCCGATGTCGTAGCTGCGACCGTCGTGGTTCTGCGTCAGCTCGAGCACGTCGGGCTGGCCGGGCAGGCCGAAGAAGTAGTTGGTCGCCTCGAGCTCGCCGTTTCGGACGATTGGCAGCTCACGGCCGGCCTCGAAGCCGAGCGCTTCGTAGAACGCGCGGCTCTTCGCGGGATCGGTGATCCGCACCATGGTGTGAAGGAAGGTGGTCATGGCGCGGATCGTACTCACCAGTCCGCGAGGATGTTGTCGTCTGCGGTACCCGCCGCGGCGATCGCCGTCTCGAAGGCCGAGAGCTGGTCTGGGGCGATCGGATAGGTGTGCTCGGGCGCGGGGAAGGCACGCGCCCGCACCTCGCTCGCGTAGGCCTCGACCCCTTCGCGCATCGCCGCACCGATGTGCGCGTACGCCTTGATGAACCGCGGCATCTCGCCGGAGTCGGGGTGGATGTCGAGCAGGTCGTGCAGCACCAGCACCTGCCCGTCGGTGGCCGCGCCGGAGCCGATCCCGATCGTGGGGATGGCAAGCCGGCGGCTGATCGCGGCCGCCACGGGCTCGGGCACGCACTCGAGCACGATTCCGAAGCAGCCCGCGGCCTCGAGCGCGATCGCCGACTCATACAGGGCTCTGGCCTGCTGCCACTGGCGGCCCTGCGCCTTGTGACCGCCGAGCATCGTGGCCGTCTGCGGCGTCAGGCCGATGTGGCCCATAACCGGGATGCCGGCGGCCACGAGCGCTGCGGCCCGCTGCACCGACTGGCCGCCGCCCTCGAGTTTGACGGCATCCGCGCCGGCCTCCTTGATGAACCGGCCGCCGTTGCGCACGGCGTCCTCGTCGGACACCTGATACGACATGAACGGCAGGTCGCCGATCACAAGCGGCGTGGTGCACGCGCGCGAGACCGCCCTGGTCAGGATCAGGAGCTCCTCCATGGTCGCGCGCACTGTCGAGACCGGGTCGTGGCCGAGCACCGTGTTGGCGGCCGAGTCGCCGACGAGCACGAGGTCGACGCCGGCCTGGTCGACGATGCGCCCGCCCGGGTAGTCGTAGGCCGTGACCATGACGATGGGGGTGCCCGCGAGCTTGAGCTCGTGCAGGTGGGGCAGGGTGACCTTCATGACGCCTCCTCGATGGTGATGTTGTCGATCAGGCGGGTCGTGCCAAACCACGCCGCTCCGATCACGAGCGCATCCCGCCGCGGCGCGACCGGTTCGAAACTGGCGGGGTCGACCACCTCAAGGTAGTCGACCTTGCCCTCGCACACCGCGGGGTCGCGGGCGAGCAGGGCACGGTGGAGCGACGGCGCCGCACGCCGCTCCTCGGGCGAGAGAAAGACGTTGCGCGACGCGACCGCCAGCCCGTCGGCCTCCCTGACGGTCGGCACCGCGCGGATCGCCACCGGCACGTCGAGGTCGGCCGTCACCCGCCGTACGACCGCCAGTTGCTGTGCGTCCTTGCGCCCGAAGTAGGCCGCGTGCGGACGCACGCGCGCAAACAGCTTGAGGACGACGGTCGCGACACCGTCGAAGTGGCCGGGCCGATGGTGGCCCTCATAGCGCGTGCCGAGCGGTCCAACCGAGACGGTGGTCGCAAAGCCAGCCGGGTACATCTCCTCGACCGACGGCGCGTACACCTCATCGACCCCCTCGGCGGCGGCGATCGCGCGGTCGCCGGCCTCGTCACGGGGATACCGGTTGAGGTCCTCGCCGGGCCCGAACTGGGTCGGGTTGACGAACAGGCTCATTACGACCCTGTCGCATTCGGCCCGGGCGGCGCGCAGGAGCGCGCGGTGGCCGTCGTGCAGCGCGCCCATCGTCGGGACCAGGCCGACCCTCACAGGAGCTCCCGGACAGCGTCGGCGGCGGTGGGCGAGACGAGTGGGAGCGTCGCCCGCCCGAGCGCCCGGTAGAGCGGCTCGAGCTCGGGGCCCACCGCCCCCAGATGGGCGGCGATCGTGGCAGCGTCGCCGCGGGCGATCGGCCCCGTCGGCGGCAGGCCGGCCACGTCGATGCTGCGGTGTTGGAGGGGCCGCAGGGCGGTGAGCGCCGCCTCCCGCTCGAGGCCGGCCCGCTGAAGGAGCTCCACAGCGGCCTGGGTGAGGGTCACCAGGTAGTTGGACGCGAAGACGGATGCCGCGTGGTAGACCGGCTTGGCTTCGTCGGCGAGTGCGAACGGGATCATCCCGAGATCGCGGGCGAGGCCGGCGCCGAGCTCCCAGTCGCCGGTGACGGCCGCGTGGGCGCCCTCGAGCTGGCCGAGGCCGCGGTCTGCGCACACGGTCTGGAGCGGATGCACGCAGGCGCGCGGCCCGGCCGCTGCCGCGAGCGCCTCGATGCTGGTCGCGCCCGAGAAGTGGACGACGCCCGTCCCCGGTTCCAGGCGTGGTGCGAGCTCGCCGCAGACCTCGGTGATGACTGCATCGGGCGTGGCGATCGCGAGCAGCCGGCAACCGCCCAGGTCGGCGGGCTCGCCGTGGGCGACCAGACGGGCGCCGAGGCGGGCGGCGACAACGGTACCGACGCGCCCTGCGCCGATGACGACGGTGGTGCTGTGCACGGGCTCCAGTTCCGTAGCGGATACCAGGCTTGCGCTCTCAGCATAGCGCTCACTCCGGGGACGCTCCGCCGTGTCCCGGGTATGCTTTCGGCATGCCGATTTACGAGTACCTGTGCGCAGGTTGTTCAGGCACGTTCGAGGAGCTGGTGCGGGGGGAGCAGGACGCAGTGTCGTGCCCCGACTGCGGCGGCTCGACGGTCACCAAGCTGCTCTCGTCGTTCGCGACCCGCAGGCCGGTCATGGCCGGTGGCGGGGGTGGCGGCGGCGGTTGCTGCGGCGGCAGCTGCGGCTGCGGCCACTAGCCGTCCGGCCTGACTGAGACAATGCGGAACGTGAGCGACGGACCTGCCCGTGCAGTCGAGCTCGACCGGCTTTCCGGTGAGTGGCTCGGCTGCCAGAAGTGCGTTCTCTCGCGCACCCGCACGCAGGTCGTCGTCGGGGCGGGCGATCCCGACTCCGACCTGATGTTCGTCGGCGAGGCGCCGGGCTATCACGAGGACAAGCAGGGAGCGCCGTTCGTCGGCCAGGCCGGCAAGGTGCTCGAGGGGCTGCTCGCGTCGATCGGCCTCACCCGGCCGCAGGTCTACATCGCCAACGTGCTCAAGTGCCGGCCGCCGGGCAACCGCGACCCCCAGCCCGACGAGATCGCCGCCTGCGAGGGCCACCTGTTCGCCCAGGTCGAGCTGATCCGGCCGCGGGTGGTCTGCACGCTCGGCAACTTCGCGACCAAGCTCCTGTCGGGCCAGCCCTACGGGATCACCCGCGTCCACGGCCGCGCCCAACCGCGCCGGATCGCGGGCGTCGATCTGGTGCTCTTCCCGATCTTCCACCCGGCGGCGGCGCTCTACACGCCGGCCATGATGGACACGCTGCGCGGCGATTTCGCCAAGCTTCCGGAGCTGCTGTCGATGGAACCGGTGGTCGCCCCGGTCGCCGTGGCGCGGCCCGAGCCGGTCGCCGACCCCGAGCCCGTCGCCCAGCCCGAGCCCGAATACGCGCAGCTGGGCCTCTTCTAGCCCCGAGCAGACCGAGCTGCTCGGGGCCGCCGTTGCCGTGCTCCTGCAACGGGGCGACGTCGTGCACGTCACCGGCGAGCTCGGCGTGGGCAAGACCGTGTTCGTGCGCGGCGCATGCCGCGCGCTCGGGATCACCCAGCCCGTCACGAGCCCCACCTACACCGTCGGCAATCTCTACTCCACCCCGGCCGGTCCGGTCGCCCACGTCGACCTCTACCGGTCGGCCGGAGTGAGCGTCGAGGAGGCCGCCGATCTGGAGCCCTACTTCGACGGCACGATCTGTTTCGTGGAGTGGCCGGACGCCGGCGCCGGCATCCTGCCCGAGCCGCGGGTGGAGGTGACGGTGCGGGTCGGGGAGGGCGATGCTAGGCTGATCGAGCTTCGAAGCCCCGATCCGGAGCTGCTACGCGCGATTGGTGATCCTCTCGTTTGATACGGCGACAGATGTCGCCACGGCCTGCATACGCGCGGACGGTGAGGTGCTGGCGGAGTCCGCCACCCCCGGACGCTCGGTTGGAGCCCAGCGCTTGCTCGACGACGTGCACGGGCTGCTCGACCATGCCGGCATGCCGCTCGAAGCGGTGGACGTGATCGTGGCCGGCACCGGCCCGGGCACGTTCACCGGCCTTCGCATCGGCCTCGCGACCGCGCATGGGCTCGGATTCGCGCTCGGCATTCCCGTGCGCGGCGTCTCGACGCTCGATGCGCTGCTCGTGCCGGCCGGGGTGGACGTGGCCTGCATCGATGCCCGCCGCGGCGAGGTCTTCTGCGCGGGCGCCGGGATCGAGC
>DATCPV010000228.1:0-6785 GCA_036569885.1 Gaiellales bacterium
GACGAAGGGCCACAGGCCGTAGTGCAGCGTGGTGACGCCGGCGCCTGCCCAGGCGCTCGGAACCGCCTGGTGCAGCCACACGAGCCCGGTGGCGTAGAGGCAGACGCTGCCGATGAGCATCGCCGGTACTGTCACGTAGAAGCTGCGGCCGTAGCGCTCGCAGATGACCCCGACCGCGAACGCCGCGAGCGGGTAGCCCCACAGGTAGCCGCCGCTGGCGTGCAGCGGATCGGCCCGCGTGAGCCAGTTGAGCCCTCCGTCGCCGTTGGCGAAGATCGGCGCACCGGCGGCGCCGATGCCGAGATAGAGCAACTGGGACGCGGCGCCGCGACGGGCGCCCAGATATGCCCCCGAGCCGAGCACGGCGAGCGTCTGCAGCGTCGTGGGCACGGGGTACCCGAACGACACCTGGGCGCAGACGGCGGTGAGCGCAGCCGCGCCGACCACGAGTGCCACGTGCTCCCACAGCCGCTCAACCGACGCGGTTTGTGCTCGACCGTACATGCTGCCTCCCGGCTCGGATCCGAAGTGACCGTTGTTTGACGCCGGGCGACGCGCGTGGGTTGCGCGTACAGTGATCGGCGTGGACGCGGCCGAGCTTACCCGAGCGCTGCTCAAGGACGCGGCCGATCTGGGCATCGATGCCTGCGGCGTTTGCGCCGCCGAGCCCTACACGGGCACCGAGCGCCTGATCCGGGAACGCCGCGCCGAGGGCCTCTTCGCCGATATGGGCTTCACGATCCGGAAGCCGGAGCGCTCGTGCCATCCCGAGACGCTCCTGCGCGACGCCCGGGCGGTCGTGGTCGCAGCCCGCAGCTACGCCCGCCCGCAGCCGCCGAAGCCGGCCGACCGCCCGCGCGGCCGCATGCCGCGGTACACGCGCCGCGACGAGTACGCGGCCCTGCGCACCTCGCTCCGCGGTCTGGGCGAGCGGCTGCGCGCGCTCCGGCCCGGGGCCAGGTTCGCGGTCTACGTCGATTCAAACCATCACGTCGACCGCGAGGCGGCGGCGCGGGCCGGCATCGCCGTTTACGGCAAGAACACACTGGCGATCACCCGCCGGCACGGCTCATGGGTCGTGCTGGGGGTGCTGGTGACCGACGCGCCGCTCGAGCCCACCCACGCGGCCCCCGAGCGGCCGGCCTGGGACGCCTGCGGATCATGCCGAGCGTGCATCGATGCCTGCCCGACCGACGCGATCGTCGCAGACGGGGTGCTGGACGCCCGCCGGTGCCTCTCGTGGCTCTCGCAGTCGCGCCTTTCCGAGCTGCCGCACTCCGAGGCGTTCGGCGACCGCGTGTACGGCTGCGACATCTGCCAGGACGTGTGCCCGTGGAACACCGGGGCCGACCGCCGGGCGGGCGACCGTGAGCCCGACGCCGTCGATGCCGCCTTTCCACCGCTGCAGGAGTGGCTCGAAGCCGATCCCGCCGAGCTGGCCGAGCGCTACCGCCGCCTGTACATCCCCGATCGCGACGGCCGCCACCTGCAGCGAAACGCCCGCGTTGCCCTGGCCAACGTCACCGCCGAGGCAGACAAGACCATCTAGTGAGTGTGGTAGCAGCTGTTCGGCCCGGTCGGCTTCGGGTCGATCGCCCGCTGGTCGGCGTTCAGCTCGTGGTCGAGGTGCGCGGAGTACGGCCCGCGCATGTTGCGCGTCGGCAGCAGGTTCTGGAGCCTGGGCACGTAGTACCCCGGCCCGTAGTCGCGCCACGAGACGACTGGGGTCACTCCAGGCCCGCTGGCGGTGATGCGGTACTCGGTGCCGCGGCCGGGCAGCGTCCGCGGTGGGACATTGGCGATCGCGCCGAAGACGCCCGTGCAGAAGTCGCCATAGGGCCGGTGGGTCAGGAACGTGTTGTAGCGGTACCACCCGCCCACCTGGCGGTAGCCACGCTTCCACGGCGGGTTCAGGGTGTCCATCGAGATCAGCCGGCCGAAGCTGTCGGTGGGGGCGCCCCCTGACGTGGCGCTGAACCCGTAGACCGGATGCCCGTTGTAGGTGAACGTGCCGTACAGGTGGTCGAACGGCCCGCCCGGAGCCCTGGCGTACGTCCAATCCATCTTGAACCAGAGATGGGGCAGCGGGCCCGACCAGTGGCTCACGTGCAGCTCCCAGGCGGACTGGTCGGAGTTCTTCGGGCGCCAGCCGTTGTCGCGCAGGTCGCGCTGCCACGCCTGCAGAGCCCAGTTCGACCCGTCCGGCATCGTGCACGCCTTCACGAGGCCGTACAGCGGTGGCCCGGTGTAGCGGCCGCACACGTTGTGGGCCGAGACCTTGTGCCAGTAGTCCGCACCGAGCGACGAGCCGCGGCCCCCGGCGTAGTTCAGCCTGAACTTGACCTGGCTGCGGGGATGCGCCGCGTTGGGCCGGAGCGCGTTCACCGCGCCCCAGACGAGCGCATGGATGGTGCGGCCGTGCGCGAAGTAGGTGACCAGCGCCACATGGTGGCTGTTGACCCGCAGGCTCTGCCAGCGCGTGTTGCGACCGAGCAGCTTGCTCGCGTGTGCGGTGGCGGTGAAGGCCCCGAGCGATGCCGGCGCGGCCAGGACGAGAGCTGCGATGAGGATGCGCCGGCACATCGCGGTCAGCCCGTGGCGACGGCGGTGAACTCGCGCAGCAGCGCCTCGGCCGACTCGGCCACCTGCTGGCGGACCGTCGCCGGCTCGAGCACCTCGGCCTGGCCGCGGTAGCGCAGGATCTCGGAGATCAGCCACGCCCGCGACCCGTAGGTGACCTCGGCCACCGCGGAGCCGTCGTCGAGCGGGCGCGTGCCCGGCCGCCCCTCGAGCTCCCAGCGGGCCCGGTCGGCCCCGAACCACACCCGGGCGACGCCCACCTCGCCGCCGAGCGAGTAGTCGAGGTCGCCCATCTCGGCCCGCGGCTCGTAGCCGCCCTCCGCCAGGGCTGCGTCCTTGATGTAGGCCACCTTGAACGTGCGCCGCCCGTCCCGGCTGCGATCGTAGGCCTCGACGTACCAGCCGCGGTCGTCGCGGCGCAGCAGGTAGGGCTCGATCGTGCGGGTCGAGAGCTCGTCGGACGAGCGTGAGAGGTAGGTGATGTCGACCAGGCGCCGGTTGCGCACGCCCTCGTTGAGGATCGTGACCGCCCGCTCCTCGGCGTCCTCGTGCTGGGGCATGGGCGTGTCGGCGAGCGGGAAGCGCCCGAATGCGGCCTCGACCTTGGCCCTGACGGTCTGCAGCGAGCTGTTCGCCTCGGCGGCGACCAGCGGCGCGACGACGTCCAGCGCCCGCAGAAGCGCCTTGGCCTCGAGCGGCGAGAGCCGGGCGGGGCGGCGGAAGGCGTCGCCGTAGAGCTCCTTGTCGACGACCACGTCACCGTTGTCGGCATGGCAGTAGACGGCGTAGCAGCCGCCGCCGAAGTTGACCAGGTTGAGCAGCTCGAGGCTCTCCTTCAGCTCCTGGGGGCCAAGCTGGAAGCGCAGCTCGAGCTCGGCCGTCTCGACCCGCGCCGAGGCGCTCTCGCCGCAGCGGGCGAGCAGGAACGCGAGCAGGGCCTGCAGCAGGGCGAAGCGTTCGGGCGCCACCACGCTCGGCCCGCGCGGCTGCTGAGGGAGCTCGGGTGCCGCCGGGCGGCGGGGCTCCACCTGGGGCGGGAGCGTCCGCGCCGGGGCGGCGTGAGCGTCGGCCACGGCCTGCAGGTCGGCCACGACGGCGTCGACGACGGCGGCCGGCTCGACGGGCACCACGCGGCCCGCCTGCGACAGGATCCAGGCCGACAGGGACTCGAGCTGGGAGTAGGCGGTCGTGAACCGGGCCGACCCGTCGGCCAGCTCTTCGAACTCGCCGTAGGCGCCGTAGAGACGCTGGACGAGCCAGCTCGAGTCGGCGGCCACGGTCACGGTCGCCGTTCCGGCCTCGTCGGCGCTCAGCTTCCACGGGGCGCGGTCGCGGTAGGCGGTGACGTTGAAATCGGCGGGCATGCGGAAGTCACGCTCACGGCGGGTGGCGAACTTGATCTCGCCGCGGATGCGCGACACCCGGAACGTGCGCCTGCGGTCGGAGTCCTCGGGCCGGTCGAGGTCGTCGCCGACCACGTACCAGACCCCGTTCAGCTCGAAGAGCCCGTACGGGTTCACCGTTCGCTCGGCCTCGGAGTCGGTGCCGATCGTCCAGTACCGGAACCGCGCGGTGCGCTGGCGCGAGATGGCCTGCTCGAGCTTGGCCAGGCGCTGTGCGACCTCGCTTGTGTACGACGGGCCGAGCAACTCGACCGTGGCGGTCTTGGGGCCCGGATCGGCGACCGGCCACGCCCGTCCGAGCGCCAGGTTCTGCAGCGCCAGGCGCAGCGGCTCGGCGTAGGCGAACTGGCCCTCGAGCAGGTAAAAGCTCGTTTGCAGGGCGGCCAGCTCGGGGTCGGTCAGCTCGACGGGGGGCAGGAAGTAGTGCTCCTCGCGGAGGCTGTAGAGCTCCTCGGAGGTGAACTCGTCGCGCACTGACGCGATCGGCACGCCCAGCCCCTGGAGCTCCGAGCGGTCGGCGTAGAACCGTCGCGCGAAGGCCTCGTCGCCCATGTTGGCGTACCCCTCGACGCGCAGCTTGACGTCACGCGCGGTGACGGGTCGCTGCTCCGCCATGAGGTAGGCCACGAGCGAGAGCTGGCGGATGAGCTTGTCGGCGTCGTGGGTCAAGGCAGGGGTGGAGTTTACCGGCACAGGACCGATCGCCGCCGGGCCGCCCGTGCCGGGAGGGCGGCGAATTCGTCACCCGCGGGGACTATCCTCGCCGGTGTGATCGCGCATCTCGACCTTGACGCGTTCTTTGCGGCGGTCGAGCTGCACCGGCATCCGGAGCTGCGCGGCCGGCCGGTGGTCGTCGGCGGCGACCCGGCGGGACGCGGAGTGGTGGCCACGGCCAGCTACGAGGCGCGCAAGCACGGCATCCGCTCGGCCATGAGCAGCGCCGAGGCTCGCCGCCGCTGTCCCGAGGTGGTGTTCCTGACGCCCGACCACCGCACCTACCGGGACTGGTCGCAGCGGGTGTGGGCGCTCGTCTCGAGCCTCGCCCCGGTGGTCGAGCAGGTGGGCATCGACGAGGGCTACCTGGTGCTGCCCGAGGGCGACCCCGGCGAGCAGGCCGCCCTGATCCAGTTGGCCGTGCGCGAGCGCCTGCGGCTCTCGTGCTCGCTCGGGGTTGCGACCTGCAAGGTGGTGGCCAAGATCGGGTCGGATGCCCGCAAGCCGGGCGGGATCACCGTCGTGCCCCCCGGCGGCGAGGCCGCGTTCCTGGCGCCGTTGCCCGTCCGGGCGCTGCCCGGCGTTGGGCCGAAGGCTCAGGCCCGGCTCGCGGACGCCGGCGTGACGACGATCGGCCGGCTGGCCGACCTGGACGACGGCCGCCTGGCGGCGCTCCTGCCCGGGAGGGTCGGCGAGGAGCTGCGCCGGAGAGCGCGCGGGATCGACACGCGGCCGGTGGCCGCCGAGCCCGCCGAGGCGATCTCGCTGTCGAACGAGGAGACGTTTGCCCGCGACATCGGCGACCGCGACGAGCTGCACGGGCATCTGCGGGCGATGGCCGAGTCGCTGGCAGGATCGCTCCTGCGGCGCGGGATGACGGCCCGCACGGTGACCACCAAGCTGCGCTACCCCGACTTCGCCATCGTCACCCGCTCACAGAGCTTCGAGGTCGGCATCGACGACGCCGAGACCATCGGGAACATGGCGTGCGAGCTGCTCGACCGGGCGCTGCGCCAGCGTCCCGGGCCGATCCGGCTCGCCGGCGTGGGCGTGGCCGGGTTCGACCGCCACAAGCAGCTCGTGCTGCCTGGGACCGGCGCCGAGCCCTCTTAGGCTACGGCCGGGCTGCGCTCCTCGAGGTGCTGGTGCGACGGGCAGTATTCGCGGTCGGGCAGGGGGGTGCGCTGGCAGGGCTTGCCCTTGCGGGTCGTGGCCCGGCACTGCTGCGCCGTGCCCTCGCCGGCCCGCTCCAGCTCCTCCATGATGTACTCGATCGCCTTTGAGATGTGCCGCTCGATCGAGCGGTATACACGCGCCTGGTCGGAGATCGAGAAGAGATGCCGCACCTCCGAGAAGAGGCTCTGGCTGGGCTTGGCGAAGTAGCGAGGATCGCGTGCGAGCCGCTCGATCGTGGCCTCGCAGCAGTGCAGGACGTGGCGCCGTGCCTCCGTCGCCGTGATCGTCTCCGGATGCGGATCGACGAGATCCTTGATCTCGACGAAAATGGCCCTGCTGAATCGGTACATGCGAACTCCTCGCGCTGTCACAAATTCGGGGATCGGCTGAGGGCTAGTATGCCCGATCGCGTGTTCATATAACCAGTCCCTAGTGTTAAGGGCAGGTTAACCTCCCCGGTTCGTTCGGGGAATTCCGCAAATTCCCTACGATTGTCTCCCGGGCACCGGTGTCACAAGCTCCGACCATCCGCTGTTACATGGCCAACCTTTTCCGGCGCCACGATCCCGGCCCGCACCCGGAGCGTCCGGCCCGGTACGACGCCGTCTCCGAGGCCGTCGCAGCGTCGGATGCGGAGGTCGCCGAGGCGCCTCCGGCGCCCCTCGACGCGCTGCGCGCGGTCCACGACGCGGGCTACCTGGAGGCGCTCGAGCGCATCTGTGCCGAGGGGGGCGGCGCGCTCGACCCCGACACGGTGGTCAACGGCGCGAGCTACGACGCCGCCGTGCGCGCCTCGGGCGCGGCCGTGGCGGCGGTCGACGCCGTGCTCTCGGGCGAGATCCGCGCGGCCTTCACGTGTGGCCGGCCGCCGGGCCATCACGCCGAGCGGGCGACGCCGATGGGCTTCTGCAT
>DATCPV010000229.1:0-7235 GCA_036569885.1 Gaiellales bacterium
CCCACTCCACCGTCGTCATCAGGTCGTCGGCATCGGGGCCGCCCCAGCGGCCGTCGATCGCCTCGACCCAGTCGCGGCCGTAGCCGCACGAGCCGCGGATGTTGGGGGCAAGCACGCGGTAGCCGAGCGAGGTCAGCACCCAGGTGTCGAGCTCCGGGGTGGGGGCGTGGGCGCCGTACGGCCCTCCATGCGGCGCGAGCACGAGCGCCGAGCGCTTGCCGGCGCCGGGAGGCTCGAACAGGAAGGCCGGCACACCGACGGCATCAACCTCCGACACGACGGGTGGCGGATACCGCCGCAGCCACGCCCCGCCATGGCGCGTCAGCCGCCGCAGCCGGCCGGGCTCGACCGCGCACACCTCGGGCGGATACGCGTCGTCGGTGGTTGTCGCGATCACGCGCCCATTCGAGACGGCAACCGCCGCAAGCGTCGTGTCGCCGGCCGTCAGCGGATGCGGATCGCCGTCGAGCGGCACGCGCCACACCTCGTCCCGCCCGCGCCGGTTGATCGGCACGAGCAGCCCCTGTCCGTCCCAGCAGGGCGGCGGCTGCTCCGGCCCCATCCAGTCGTGCAGGTCGGAGCCCCACGCCAGCGTCACCGGCAGATCGAGCGCGCCGGTCAGGCTGCGTGCAGCGCTGCCGTCCCACACGTACAACTCGAGCTCGGCGTGGCTGGGCGCGCCGGGGGTGTCGGTGCCGACGAACGCGAGCGTGCGGCCGTCGGGCGACCACGCGGGCAGCCGGGCCAGTCCGGCGAGCGCGACCAGCAGCTTCGGCTTTCCGCCGGTGACCCGCACCGAGTGAATGCTTGGCTTTGGGTTCAGGTCCGCGTCCGGCGCGATCGTCGAGGCGAACGCGATCCGGCGGCCGTCCGGGTGCCACGCCGGCTCGGCGACGTCGAAGTCGCCGCGGGTGACCTGCGCAGGCCGCGCGCCCTCCCGGGCCGCGACCACGAACAGGTGGGTGCGGTAATCCCGGGAGCCGGAGCCCTCGTCGCTGCGCCAGTCGACCTCGCGGATCACCCTGGCGGTGCGCCGGCCGGGCTCGCCGACCCAGAACCGGGGCGGGCCCGCCTCGGCTGTGAAGGCGATCCGGCGGCCGTCGCGCGACCACACCGGCGCGCCGGCGTCGCCACGCTCGGCGCCGCAGATGCGCTCGGCCTCGCCGCCGTCGGGGTGGATCAGATACAGAGCCGCCCTGGCGTCGGCGCCGCCCCGATCGCTCGCAAATGCGATCGCGCCCCCGTCCGGCGACCAGGCGGGAGCCGTGTCATTCCACCGGCCGTTGGTCAGGCGCCGCGGGCGGCCGCCGCGGTAGGGCACGAGCCACAGGCTGGTCTGGTAACGGCCCGCGACGACGGTGCGCCGCGTGTACACGACCCGGCCGCCGTCCGGCGAGAGCGCCGCCGCACCGATGACCACCTGGCGGCGGATGATGTCCGGATCGATTGCGGGCATGCGCGAGGCGAGGATACCCGGAGCGTCTGACGGGGTGAATGGTGGATGGCTGGCGAGTGGCGCGCCAGCAGGGGGCCGCGGCGCGGCGCAGCGCATATCCGGAGGTAATCTGGGCAAGCTGCGCCGTGGCTCCATGCGCCGGCGCGACGCCGCCGGACGCCGTCAGGCGCTCCTCAATCGAGCACGACGTCGAGTGCCGCATGCGCCTGCCGCAGGGCCGACTCGACCTGCTCCGGCGTCTCGCCGCGCGCGAAGACGAACCCGAGGTAGCGGTCGCCCTCGGGCAGGGGCACGACCGGGCGGCCGCGGGGAATGGTGATATGGACGTCCTGCACCCCCGGCACGGCGCGGGCGGCCGCGACTCCGCCCACCTCACGCAGCGTGCCGGCCTCCGCGATCGGCAGCATCATCACCCCGGAGGCGGCCCGTTCGCGCTTGTGCGCGCCGAGCGGCAGCGCGAGCGCGTGGCGCAGGATCACCTCCTCGAGGCTGATGCCGGCGCCGAATCGCAGCGCCCGCGAGCAGAGGCCGCCGATCGAGCGCGCCGCCAGCTCGAGCACCCACGCCTGGTCGCCGTCGAGCCGGATCTCGGCGTGCACCGGCCCCTCGCGCAGGCCGAGCGCCGAGGCGGCGGCGGCCACCAGCTCCGCCACCCGGCGCAACCGCTCAGGCGGGAGCCGCGAGGGCGTGACGTAGATGGTCTCCTCGAAGTAGGGACCCTCGAGCGGATCGGGCTTGTCGAAGACCGCCAGCACCTCGAGCTCGCCCGCGCGCAGAAGCGCCTCGACGGCGACCTCGGCGCCCGGCACGTAGCGCTCCGCCAGAATCGGCCCGTCGGGGTCCTCCCCGGCGGCGGCCAGGATGGCGCGGATGCGGCTGACGGCGATGCGGGCGCCGGCGGTGTCGTCAACCCGGATCACGCCGCGGCTGGCCGAGAGCGCCACCGGCTTCAGCACCGCCGGAAACTCGACGGCGCCGGCATCGTCGCCCGGTGCGAGCACGACGAATCCGGGCTGCGGGATGCCCGCGGCATGCAGCGCGTCTCGCATCGCCGCCTTGTCGCGGGTGGCGGCGACCGCCGAGGCCGGGTTGTTGGCGAGGCCGAGCTGCTCGGAAGCGAGCGCGGCGGCCAGCACGCCGCCGTCGTCCACCGCCACCACGGCGTCAAGCTCCACCCGCCGGGCGAGCTCGACGATCGCGATCGCTGCCCGCTCGGGCCGGCGCAGGTCGATGCGAAGCGCCCGGTCGCCCATGGCGCCGTGCAGCGCCTGACGGCGGTCGGAGGCAACCACCACCTCGGCGCCCACGGTCTCGGCGGCGGCGAGAAAATCCTCCGCCCGGTAGGTCGCGGTCGGCAGCAGGAGGAGAACTCGCGGCATCACCGATACCCTATGTGGATGGACACGGTGCTCACCGTCACGGATGCCGCGGTCGAGAAGGCGGTGCTCGTGCGGGCGCGCGAGACCGAGCCCGACCGCTTCGCACTCTGGGTCGAGGTGGCGGGAGTGCAGGGGGGCGAGTACGCCTACGACCTGTCGCTGCAGCCCCTTGCCGACGCGCCGGCCGACGCCCACGTCCAGGACCTCGGCCGGATCACCGTCGTGATCCCCGCCGAGAGCATCGAGCCGTTGCGCGGCGCGACCCTCGACCGCCAGGGCGACCTGATGACGGGCGGTCTCGTGCTCCAGAACCGCACACCGCCGAGCCCCGCACTCGGCACCGATCCTCCCGCCGACCTCAGCGGCGACACGGCCCAGCGGGTCGTGCGCGTCCTGACCGAGCAGATCAACCCCGCGATCGCGGCGCACGGCGGCGTGGCCGAACTGGTGGCGGTCGAGGCCGACACCGCGTACCTGCGCCTGGGCGGCGGCTGCGTCGGCTGCGGCATGGTCTCGGTCACGCTGCGCCAGGGGATCGAGGTCGCACTTCGCGAGGCGGTGCCGGCGGTCACGCGCGTGATCGACGTCACCGACCACTCGGCGGGGACGAACCCCTACTACGAGCCGGCCGCCAAGTAGCCGCTCGGAACCCCCGCGCGGGGTAGGCCAAGCGCGGGCGCGGCCGCTACGGTGAGGGTGAGGATCGCGGCGAGCGGTCGCGGGTCAAACCAGGGGGAGGGAAGCATGGGGGTTGTCATCATCGACGCCGCAGGACCGAGCGGCTTCGTCGCCGGCGCGTCGGCGCGGGGCGAGTTCCAGTGCGCGGAGTGCGGATACGGCATCGTCGTCCATCGCGATCTGCCGGCGTGCCCGATGTGCCACGGCGGGAACTGGTACCCGTGGTCGAGCCACCGGTCGGTGAAATCGGAGCTCTCCACACCCACCCCGCTGCGAGCCTAACGCTCAAGCGGCGGTCGCCACCGGCCGATGACTGGACGGTGGCGTCCCTCCGCCGTCAACACCTGCTGCTCGACCTTTCCCGCGCGCTTCACGCGACTCTCGATCCCACCGAGGTGGCCCGCCGGTTCGACGCCCTCTCAGAGCCGCTGACCGGTGGCCGTGCACGCATTTGGCTGCTCGAGGAAGGTTCCGGCCGCCTGGGCGCGCTGGGCGCTTCTCCGGCCGAGTCCCGCGAGCCCGGCCCCGAGGCACGACATGTGCTCGAGACGTGCCGTTCGCAGCAGGCCGGCGCCGACTTCCTGGCGCCGATTCTGTGTCACGGCGAGGCGATCGGGCTGATCGAGGTGACGGGCGCATCGCCCTCCGACCTCGCGTCGGGCGGCATGCGCCACTGGCGTGGCCTCGGCGAGCTCGTCGGGGCGGCGGTCGCAAACGCGCAGGCCCACGCGCGGGTGCGCGAGGAGTCGAAGCGGTTCCGGGGACTGGTCGAGCAGATGCCCGCCGTCACGTACGTCGACCGTGCCGGCAGCGGCCAGCCGGTTTACGTGAGCCCCCAGCTCGAGGCGCTGACGGGCGTTGCGGTCGAGGAGTGGCTCACCGGCGTGGACGGCTGGTCTGACCGCGTGCATCCTGACGACCGCGAGCGGGCTCTGCGGCTCTACCGGCAGGCGATCTCGGAAGGTACTCCGTACCGCGACGAGTACCGGTTGGTCGACGACGAGGGCGGCGAGCGCTGGTTCCACGATCAGTCCGTCGTCGTCCGCGACGAACGCGGCCTTCCGGTCGAGATCCAGGGCGTGATCCACGAGATCACCGACCGCAAGCGCGCCGAGCAGGCGCTGCATCAGTCGGAGTGGCGACTGCGCGTCGCCGAGGCCCGCTACCGCAGCCTGGTGGAGCAGCTGCCGCTCGGGATCTACCAAAACGCGCTCGACGAACCCGGGACGCCCCTCTACCGCAGCCCGGCGACGGCGGCGATCACCGGTCGCAGCCTCACCGAGTGGAGCGAGCACCCCGGCCTCGCTGCCGAGATCATTCATCCCGACGACCGCGAGCGCGTCGTCGCCGAGCTCGCCGCCGCGCGCGACCACTACGGGCCGCACTCCAGCGAGTACCGGATCGTGCGGCCCGACGGGAGCGTGGTCTGGGTGCTCGACGAGTCGATCGTCGTGCGCGACGCCACGGGCGACCAGCCGTGCCGGCAGGGCTACCTGCTGGACATCACCGAGCACCGTCACGCAGAGGAGCGCCTGGCCCACGTCGCCTATCACGACCCGCTCACCAGCCTGCCCAACTGGGCGATGTTCCAGCGTCACCTCAAGGAGGCCGTCGCCAGGGCGGAACGCAATGGTCAGGGTGTCGCGGTCCTGCTCGTCGACCTCGACGACTTCAAGCTCGTGAACGACAGCTTCGGGCACGCCTCCGGGGACGCGCTCGTGCTCGAGGCGTCGCGGCGGCTGCTGGAGACGGTCGAATCGGCCGAGATGGTCTCGCGGCTGGGCGGCGACGAGTTCGCGATCCTTCTGGCCGACCAGGATATCGGCGAGGGCAGCGCCGGCACAGGCCGGGTCGCCGACGCCGCCGCCGAGCAGGTGCGAGCCGCGCTGCGCGCGCCCGCCGAGCTCTCAGGCACCGAGATCTACTGCTCCGCGAGCGTCGGTATCAGCCTCTATCCGGGGGACGCGGCCGATCCGATGAACCTGCTCAAGCACGCCGACACGGCGCTGCACCAGGCCAAGGAGTCGGGCCGGGACGCCCAGCGGCGCTACACGCACACATCCCGGGACGCGCTCGAGCAGCTCTCGATGGCCGGGCGCCTGCGCCGCGCGATCGACGAGCAGCGCCTGCGGCTGCACTACCAGCCCCTGGTCGACCTGCGCAGCGGCGCGGTCGTCGGCGCCGAGGCGCTGGTCAGGTGGCAGGACGGCGAGACGCTCGTGATGCCGGGCGACTTCATCCCGCTGGCCGAGCGGACCGGGCTCATCGGGCCGATGTCGGACTGGGTGATCGAGGCGGCATGCCGCCAGGCCCGGGAATGGCGCGACGCGGGCCTCGACCTGTACGTGTCGGTCAACCTGCCGCCCGCCCTCTGGGACCCGGTGGCGATGCGCAGGGTGCTGCGGACGATCGAGTCGTTCGGCCTCGAGCCCGACCGGGTGATGATCGAGATCACCGAGTCGCTGTTCATGAACGCCCCGCACCGCAACGAACCCATCCTCGCCGAGCTGCACCAGCGCGGCCTACGGCTTGCGATTGACGACTTCGGCACCGGGACATCGTCGCTCGGGCGCCTCCACGAGATGGCGGTCACCACGCTCAAGATCGACCGCTCGTTCATCTCCGACCTGCCCGGCGGCCACCGCGCCAGCGTGCTCGTCTCGGCGATGATCAAGCTCGCCGAGGGACTCGGCATGCAACCGCTCGCGGAGGGCATCGAGACCGAGGCCCAGCGCGCGTTCCTGATCGAGCAGGGCTGTCCGCTCGGACAGGGCTACCTGTTCAGCCGGCCCGTGCCGGCCGAGCAGATCGAACTGCTCGTGCGCGGTCTCGCCGACGCCGCGTAGCGGGAGCCGACTCCGCCTGCCGGGTGCTGCCGCAGGCGGCCGGTCGCGGCGGTCGGGGAGGGGGTGGTTACGACCGCGGGACGACCGACCGCCACACGGCCTCCCGCGTAACTGCGTCGGCGTCCGTGAGGCACCACCTGCCCGTAGGCTCGACGCTCGGCTGCCTGCTAGGCGTGCAGGCGGCTGCGGAAGTCGTTAAGCGACATCGTCTGAGTGATCAGAACGACGAAAGTTGCAAGAGCGCGAGGGCCTCCCACCAAACAACACACGCAAACGTGACCGGGCTCTTGGGGTCGGGTCGCGTGCGGCGTGCTCTGGACCGCTCGTCGATGGTATCACACCGAACGACAAATTCCCTGGTCACGTTTGACAGGGGGGCGACCCGGCTATGTCACTCGGGACCCCTCGGCCGCCATCCGCAGGTGCGTGCCGGCCTCCATCAGGGCGGCCAGCCGTTCGACCGCGTCCCACACGTCGACGTGGCGGGTGTACAACGGCGGGAGGCCGAGGCGGATGCTGTCGGGGTGGCGGAAGTCGGGCACGACGTTCGCGTGCTCGATCAGCCCGCGGCAGATCCGCCAGGCGTCCGGATGGCGCAGCGAGACGTGCGCGCCGCGGCGAGCCGGGTCACGTGGCGTGCCGAGCGTGAAGCCAAGCTGCTCCAGGCGGCGGTCGAGCAACTCGATCGCGAGCGCCGTCAGCCCGTCCGCCTTGGTCCCGAGCGCCTCGATGCCCGCCTCGCCCACCATGGCGGCGCCCGCTCGCACCGCGGCCAGCCCTAGCACGGACGGCGTCCCGGCCATGAACCGGCCGATGCCCGCGACCGGCCGGTAGCCCGGCCCCATCGCAAACTGGTCGGCCTGAGAGAACCACCCC
>DATCPV010000230.1:0-2854 GCA_036569885.1 Gaiellales bacterium
GTGTCGAGGCCGTAGTGGCGCTGCGAGTAGGCGGCCGTCTCGGACAGCCGGCTGGCCGGGAACGGGATCGGCTTCCACACGATCCGCGGTCGTTGTAGCCGCGGCGGCGGTGGCGGCGGTGGCGCCGGGGTGGTGGTGGTCGTCGTCGGCGTGGTCGTGGTCGGAGCGACCGTGGCGGTCGTGGGCGTCGTTGTGTGCACGGCCGTGGACGCCGGGGGCGCTGCGGTCTTCGAGCCGTGTCCGGCGATGCCCACCGCGATGGCAACGCCCGCTCCGACGGCGATCACGAGTGCGACCAGGGCCCGCATCCAGGCAGGGTACGCGCGATTGCGCCGGTTGCAGGGGGTTTAGCCGCATCTTAAGATGACAACCGATACTTTGTCTGTGGAAGTCCTGATCGTTGACGACGAGCCGGCGGTGGTCGACGCGCTTGACCGGGCGCTGGTCCAGGAGGGGTATGCGGTGGCCTCGGCGGGCGATGGCCGGGCCGCGCTCGAGCGGGTCGCCCGCGCCCGTCCGGACGCCGTCATCCTCGACGTGAGCATGCCCCAGATGAGCGGCCTGGAGGTCTGCCGGCGGATGCGCGCAAACGGCGACCGCACGCCGGTGCTGATGCTGACGGCGCGCGACCAGGTGACCGACCGCGTGGCCGGGCTCGACGCGGGCGCCGACGACTACCTGGTCAAGCCGTTTGCGCTCGAGGAGCTGCTCGCCCGTCTACGGGCGCTGCTGCGCCGCACGACCCCCGAGGACGAGGGCGTCCTGCGGTTTGCCGACCTGATGCTCGACCCGAGCACCTACGAGGCGCGCCGCGGTGACCGTGTGATCGAGACGACCCGCACCGAGTACCTGCTCCTCGAGCTCCTCATGCGCCACCCCCGCCAGGTGCTGACGCGGGCGACCATCTTCGAGCGGGTCTGGGGCTACGACTTCGGTTACGCATCGAACTCGCTCGACGTCTACATCGGTTACCTGCGCCGCAAGACCGAGGCCGACGGCGAGCCGAGGCTGATCCACACCAAGCGCGGCATCGGCTACGTGCTGCGGGAGCCATGAGCTTTCGCCTGCGACTGACGCTGTCCGTCGCCGCGGCAGTCGCGCTGGCGGTGGCGACCGCGTGCGCCATCGCCTATGTGGTTGTGGGTCGCCAGATGTACGGTCAGGTCGATTCGAGCCTGCGGCTCGAGGAGCCGCGATTGGCGGCCGCCCTCACCGGGCTGCCCAGCGCGCCGCCCAAAGGAGCCAGGCTGCCGCCGGTGTTCTCTGGCTCGGATACGTACTTCTGGCAGGTGGTGACCGCAAGTGGCCACATCTTCTACCGGCCTCCGTATTACCGTGGCTCGCTCCCGATCACCCCGGCGGCTCTCACGGCGGCCCGCGGCCGGACACCGCTCGCAATCAGCGACATGACCGTGCAGGGCGTCCATCTGCGGGTGGCCACGATCACGGTCGCGCCCGGCTATGCCCTCCAGATCGCCCGCCGTCTGAGCGACGCCGACACCGTGCTCGCCCAGCTGCGTGTGTGGTTCCTGCTCGTCGCGATCGGCGGCGTCGCGCTCGCGGCATTCCTGGGGGCATTCGTCGCCCGATCGGCGCTGCGGCCGGTGCGCCGCCTGACCGACGCGGCCGAGTTCGTCGCCGAGACCCACGACCTCAGCCGCCGGATCGATGCGACTGGAAGCGACGAGCTGAACCGGCTCGCGGTCAGCTTCAACACGATGCTGGCGGCGCTCGAGCAGTCCGTCGCGGCCCAGCGGCAGCTCGTCGCCGACGCGTCCCACGAGCTGCGCACGCCGCTCACGAGCCTGCGAACGAACTTCGAGGTGCTGATGCGGCCGGGAGGGCTGCCGGACGAGAGCCGGCGCAAGCTCGAGCACGACGTCCTGCGCCAGTTCGAGGAGATGTCCGCGCTCGTGGCCGACATCGTCGAGCTCGCGCGAGACGGCCCGTCAACGGCCGAGGAGGACGATGTCCGCCTTGATGTGCTCGTCGCCGACGCGGTCGAGCGGGCAGAGCGCAACACCCCCGCCGTCCGCTTCAAGCTCGTGTCCACGCCGTCGCTAGTGCACGGCGTGCCGGGCCGGCTCGACCGGGCGGTGACCAACCTGCTCGACAATGCGGCGAAGTGGAGCCCTCCGGGTGAGCTCGTCGAGGTGGACGTCGCCGACGGCACGGTGACGGTGCGCGACCACGGTCCCGGGATCGCCGACGCCGACCTGCCGTTCATCTTCGACCGCTTCTACCGCTCGGCCGAGGCCCGCAGCATGCGCGGCTCCGGCCTCGGCCTCGCGATCGTCCGCCAGGTGGCGGAGGCACACGGCGGTCACGTCACGGTCGAACGGCCTTCGGACGGCGGCACACGATTCGTGCTGACGGTGCCCGCTCTGCCGGTGCCGAGCGAGGATCTGGTCGATGTCTGAGCGGGTCTCGACAAACCCTTAACTCCCGCTCAGACTGTTCTTAGGCGGGCGGTGTTCAATATCAGCACAGCCCGCGCGACCTCCTCGGAGAAAGCCCGGGGTGCCCGCGAGCCGGCCGCTGACAGGCGAGCCGGCCGCAGGGCCCCCGAGTGTTGCTGGTCGCGTAGGTGGCGGTCCCCCCGCTCGGCCACCGGGATACCCCTCCCCGCCGGCCGAGCGGGAGATCGCCACGCGTGGGTGGCTCGCGGCGTTGGGGCGTGGTCTGTGCCCGGTATTCACGCTGCGCGTGCATACCGGGCTGTTGCGTGGCGGGTGGGTGGCTCGCGGCCTGCGGCCGCGCGCGCGGCGTCAGGCACCGAATATTCACGCTGCGCGTGAGATATTCAGCGCCAGACACCCGTGAATACTCGGTGCCAGGCACTCAATATTCACGC
>DATCPV010000231.1:0-2195 GCA_036569885.1 Gaiellales bacterium
CGACTACGCCGAGGCGTGCGCCGGCCGGTGCCGGGTCGGTCTCGCGGTCAAGAGCCTCGGCTAGCGCCACATATCCGACCACGCCGGCGCCGTCCCAGCGGCTCAGGCCATCGCTGCGGCCGGCGTGTCGCGGCCGCGCACCGGGGGCGGGGGGCGGGAGTCCGGCCAGCCAGCGCATGCGCTCGGCGCCGTGGGTCGAGGCCCCGCGCAGCTCCGCGTCGAGGAAGTGGTCGCAGACGACCGCGGCCGGTCCGGGCTCGAACCCGAGCCCGGCCGCCCGTGCGAGCAGGGCCTCGTGCAGCGCCGCGATGGAAACCTCCGCCACGGTGGCGACGCTACCATCCGCGCCCGTGGCGAGGACGTGGCAGGCGATGTTCGATACCGGCGAGGGCGACGCTCCCGGGGAAGAGCCCGACGAGCCGGGCCGGGGCCTGTTCTCGCGGCTGCGCGAGAACCTGTCGCGCAGCCGCCGGGCGATGGCCCAGCAGCTCGCGGGCGTCATGTTCAACCCGGCCGACGAGGCGGTCTGGGAGCGGCTCGAGGAGGCGCTGCTCCTGTCCGACTGCGGCGTGCCGGCGACGGTGGCCGTGATCGAGCGGCTCGAGGCCGACGCCGACGCGGGCCGGCTCACGACCGCCGACGAGCTGAGCACGCGGCTGCAGGAGATCATCACCGAGCTGATGACGCCGGCCGCCGACACCCGCATCGATATCTCGGCCCACCCCGCGGTGCTACTCGTGAGCGGGGTGAACGGCACCGGCAAGACGACCTCGATCGGGAAGATCGCCTGGCACCTGCGCGAGGCCGGTCGCACGTGCGTGATCGGCGCGGGCGACACCTTCCGGGCCGCGGCGGGCGAGCAACTGGAGACGTGGGCGCAGCGGGCCGGGGCAGACTTCGTCTCGTCGCAGTCGGGCGGCGACCCGGCGGCGGTCGCCTTCGACGCCGTGTCGGCGGCCGAGTCGCGCGGCCGCGACGTGGTCATCGTCGACACCGCCGGGCGCCTGCACACGCAGGGCCACCTGATGGAGGAGCTGCGCAAGATCCACCGCGTGATCGCCCAGCGCCTTCCCGGCGCGCCGCACGAGGTGCTGCTCACGATCGATGCCACGACCGGCCAGAACGGGCTGCAGCAGGCCCGCCTCTTCACCGAGGCGGTCGACGTGACCGGGATCGTCCTCACCAAGCTCGACGGCACCGCCAAGGGCGGCATCGCCCTCGCCATCGCACACGAGCTGCGCATCCCCGTGAAGCTGATCGGAATCGGCGAGGGCATCGAGGATCTGCGCCCGTTTGACCCCGGCGATTTCGCCCGGGCGCTCTTTGCCGCAGAGTAAGGTTCTCCCCATGTTCGAGTCACTCTCAGACAGGCTGGGCGCCACCCTCGACGGACTGCGGGGGCACGGACGGCTGGGCGAGGAGGACATCCAGAAGGCGATGCGCGAGATCCGCCTCGCGCTGCTCGAGGCGGACGTCAACTTCGGCGTCGTGCGCGACTTCGTGGCCAAGGTGCGGGAGCGGGCGATGGGCGCCGAGGTCACGTCGAGCCTCACGCCCGGCCAGCAGGTCGTCAAGATCGTCCACGACGAGCTGACGCTGCTCATGGGCAACGCCGGCTCGGGGCTCTCCTTCGCGAACCGGCCGCCGACGGTCGTGCTGATGGTCGGCCTGCAGGGTTCCGGCAAGACGACGGCCTGCGGCAAGCTGGCCCGGATGCTGGCCAAGCAGAAGCGCGCGCCCGCCATGGTGGCCTGCGACCTGCAGCGGCCCGCCGCCGTGCAGCAGCTCCAGACGCTGGGCAAGTCGCTGCAAGTGCCGGTCTACGAGCAGGGCACCGACGCCGATCCGGTGGACGTGGCGGCGTGGGGGGTCGAGCAGGCCCGGGCACAGGGGCGTGACGTCGTCGTGGTCGACACCGCCGGCCGCCTCCACGTCGACCAGGAGCTGATGGACGAGCTCGTGCGGGTGAAGCAGCGCGTGAAGCCCCACAACGTGCTGCTCGTGCTGGACTCGATGACGGGCCAGGACGCCGTGAACGTCGCGCAGGCCTTCGCCGAGGCGGTGGACTACGACGGCGTCATCCTCACGAAGCTCGACGGGGACGCCCGAGGCGGCGCCGCGCTTGCGGTGCGGGCGATCACCGGCAAGCCGATCAAGTACGTCTCGGTGGGCGAGAAGCTCGACCAGCTCGAGGC
>DATCPV010000232.1:0-2582 GCA_036569885.1 Gaiellales bacterium
TGGCCGACGCGAAGGTCGTCTGCGTCTCGGCCATCACGCCCACCAAGGCCGGTGAGGGCAAGACGACGACGTCGGTGTCGCTGACGCAGGGACTGGGTCACATCGGCAAGCGGCCGGTGCTGTGCCTGCGCGAGCCGTCGCTCGGCCCGATCTTCGGCATCAAGGGCGGGGCCGCCGGCGGCGGCCTGACCCAGGTCGTGCCGATGGAGGATCTGAACCTGCACTTCACCGGCGACTTCCACGCCATCGCCGCGGCGAACAATATGCTCGCGGCCTTCGTCGACCGGCACATGTTCTACGGCAACGACGCCGACATCGACCCTCACCGCGTCACCTGGCGTCGCGCGGTCGACATGAACGACCGCCATCTGCGCAACATCGTCACCGGCCTCGGCGGGGCGACGCACGGGTTCCCCCGCGAGACCGGCTTCGACATCGTCGCCGCCTCCGAGGTCATGGCGATCATGGGCATGGCGACGTCGCTCCAGGATCTGCGCCGCCGGGTCGGGCGGATCACGGTCGGCTACGACACGAGCGGCAAGCCCGTGACCGCCGAGCAGATGGGTTGCGCGGGCGCCATGACGGTGCTGCTCAAGGACGCCCTCAAGCCGAACCTGATCCAGACGCTCGAGGGCCAGCCCTGCTTCATGCACATCGGCCCGTTCGGCAACATCGCCCACGGCAACAGCTCCATCGTCGCCGACCTCGTCGGCCGCAAGGTGGGCGACTACGTCATCACCGAGGCGGGCTTTGGCAGCGACCTGGGCATGGAGAAGTTCATGGACATCGTCTGCCGCGCGGGCGGATTTGGCCCCAGCGCGGTCGTGGTCGTCGCCACCGCCAAGGCGCTCAAGCACCACGCCGGCCTCGAGGACGACCCTCGCACGTCGGCGGCCGACAACCTGAAGGCGATCGAGACCGGATCGGCCAACCTGGCCCGCCACATCCAGAACGTCAAGGCGTTCGGCTTGCCGTGCGTCGTGGCCGCCAACCGCTTCCCCGGCGACACCGACGACGAGGTCGCGCTCGTGCAGAGGCTGGCGATGGAGCACGGCGCCCATGCCGCCGTTCTCAACGAGGGGTTCTCGCAGGGCGGCGCCGGCGCGGCCGACATGGCCGAGGCGGTGGCCGACGCCTGCGAGCAGCCGAACTCGTTCAACTTCATCTACGACGACTCCGACCCGATCGACACGAAGATCGAGAAGATCGCGACCCGCGTCTACCAGGCCGACGGCGTCGACTTCCTTCCCGCCGCGCGCCAGAAGATCGACCAGTTCACGCGCGACGGCCTGAGCGGGCTCTCGATCTGCATGGCCAAGACGCACCTGTCGCTCTCGGCGGATCCGGCCGCGGTGAACGCGCCGACCGGATTCCGCATCCCGGTGCGCGACATGCGCCCCTACACCGGCGCCGGATTCCTGACCGCGCTCTGCGGCGACATCATGCAGATGCCGGGCCTCGGCAAGACGCCGGCCGGATTCAACGTGGACATCGACGAGGACGGGCGCACTGTTGGACTTTTCTAACGGCGCCGATCCTGACCCGTATCTGACCGGGGGCCTCGCCGAGTTCCTCGATCAGCTGGCGGCGCGCACGCCTGCTCCGGGCGGCGGAGCGGCGGCGGCCGTGACGTGCGCCATGGCGGCCGGCCTTGTCGAGATGGCGGCGGCCTTCGACCAGGGCAGCCGGCTCGACGAGGTGGGCGCTCGCGCCCACGAGCTGCGCGGACAGGTGGCCGCCCTGGCCGCGGCCGACGGGCGCGCATACGGCCTCGTGCTCGAGGCGCTGCGAATGCCGGCCGGGCCTGATCGGACGCTGCGGCTGGATGCCGCGGTCGCCGGGGCGATCGAGTGCCCAATGCGGATGCTCGAGATCGCGGCCGAGGTCGCGACCCTGGCGGCGGATCTGGCCGAGCGGGGCAACCGCAACCTCGAGGGCGACGCGCTCGCCGGCGCGCTCCTGGCCGAGGCGTCCGCTCGCTCGGCGGCCACGCTCGCCCAGCTGAATGTGAGCATGCTCTCGCGCCACGCCACGGCGGACGCCCACCTCGAGCGCCTGCGACCGGGGCTTGCGGCCGCCACCCGCGCCCGCGAGCGCGCGGTCGAGGCCTACACGCACACCTGAGTTTCGGTTTTTGGCCGATCGGCCGGGGGTATGGCCTGTGCATGGCAACTCACATGCAACCGCCTTCTGACGCGCTCCGGGAGGAGGGCGAGGGTCGTCGCCACGGTCGCCGAATGCGGCAGTTCGGCGGACTGGGGACAGGCTTCGTCATCGGCTGGCTGATCGGGTTCGGCCTGGAATATGCGGTCGGCGCCCGGCTCGTCACGGGCAGCGCCTCGAATCCGTTCTCGGTCGCGTTCGGCCTGCCGCTCGCGCTCGCGGTGGCCTGCGGCCTCTTCGGGCTGATGCTGGGCACGGCCGGCGAGGTCGAGGTCGTCGATGCGCCGGTGCGGATGGCCCGCTTCCGCCGCCTGGGACGCGCCGCGACCAGCGAACGCGGCCAGCTGCCGGGCTCACCGGTGCCGCCGCGCACGCCGTACGACCGCCCGCCCGAGTAGCCGGCCCCCGCGCGTTACGCC
>DATCPV010000233.1:0-5171 GCA_036569885.1 Gaiellales bacterium
TGGCTGGGCGCCCACGGCATCGCGCTCTCTTCCGAGGCGCCGGTCACCGCGGCGTCCGGCGAGCGCCTGCGGCGGCTGCTCGCGGCCCGGGACTGGGACGAGACGGTGCCGGCCGGGGCCGCGCTCCAGCGCCTGCTCCTGTCCGATGCGATGGTGGGCCTGCAGCGCCTCACTGAGCGGCTGCGGCACGACTGCCCCTGGGACCGCGAGCAGACGGTGGCGACGATCGTGCCCCACACCGTCGAGGAGGCCTACGAGGTTGCCGAGGCGGCCGGATCCGGCACCGGCCCAAAGCTGCTCGACGAGCTGGGCGACCTGCTGTTCCAGACCTTCTTCCTCGCGCTCCTGTGCGAGGAGGATGGGGAGGGCGACCTGGGCGTGGTGGCCACCCGCATCACCGAGAAGCTGATTCGGCGCCACCCGCACGTGTTCGGGAAGCGGGAGGCGTCCACCGCCGGCGCTGTGCGCCAAAACTGGGAGCAGATCAAGCGCGATCAGGAGGGCCGAAGCGGCATCTTCCACGACGTCCCCGCGGTGCTGCCGGCCCTGCTCCACGCCCGCAAGCTGCAGCGGCGCGCATCGGCCGTCGGCTTCGACTGGCCGGCGTGGGACGGGGCGTGGGTCGAGCTGGCCGACGAGCTGCGCGAGCTGCGCACCGCCCTCGACACCGCGCCGGCGCCCCGGGCCGAGCACGAGCCCGATGCGGCGGTGGTGCACGAGCTGGGCGACCTGCTGTTCGCGGCAACCAACGTTGCCCGGCTTGCCAACGTCGATCCGGAGCTGGCGCTGCGGGCGTCGGCGGGCCGGTTCCGCGACCGTGTGTCCACCGCCGAGCGGCTGGCGGCGGAGGCGGGTCAGGACTGGGCCGGTCTGGATCTCGACGAGCAGGACGCCTGGTACCGGCGCGCGAAGGCGGCACTCAGAACGCCCGGATGAGGGCCGTGGTCGCCGCCGCGGCCACGATCACGGCGAGGAACGGCGCACGGCGCCACACCAGGATCGCCGCCACGGCGAGGCCGGGCAGGCGGGCGTCCATGCGGAGGTGCTGGCCGCTGGCGACGGTGCCGGTGAGCGCGATCGCTGTGAGCATCGGGATCGGCAGCAGGTCGAGCGGCTCGCGGAATCGCGGCGGTATCTCGCGACGGCCGATCGCGACCGGGCCAAGCGCCTTCAGGGCGTAGGAGGCGGCGGCGAGCGCCAGCACGGCGGCCCAGGTCACCGGCGCGACCGGATCAGGACGGGAACGACCGCGGCGCAGGCGACGACCACCGGCACCCCCGCCGGCGTGAACGGCACGCAGGCGATCGCCAGCAGCCCACCCCCGAGTGCGACGGTGCGCGCACCGGGGCGGGAGAGCTGCGGGGCCAGGAGTGCGAGAAAGGCGGCCGGGAACATGGCGTCGAGACCCAGCGCACGCGGGTCGCCGATCGCGCTGCCGAACGCCACCCCGGCGATGGTGCCGGCGTTCCAGAGCACGAGGATGCTGACGCCGGTCGCGACGAACGCATGGTGGGCGAGCGCCTTCGACCGCTGCGAGCGGGCCATCGCCGTCGACTCGTCGATCACGAGGTGCGACTCGAGGAGGCGGCGCCCCAGCGGGCCCCGGAGCACCGGGACGAGCGAGAGACCGTACAGGCTGTTCCGCACCGCCAGCACGACGGCCGGGACGAGGGCGGCCAGCGGGCCGCCACCGCCCGCGAGGACGCCGATGAACGCAAACTGCGACGCCCCCGTGAAGACCAGCAGCGACAGCGCGACGGTCTGGGCAGGCGTCAGTCCCGCGGCGATGGCGAGCGCGCCGAATGAGATCGCATACGTCCCGGTGGCCGCCCCGATGGCGATGGCGTTGCGATCGATCGTCCTCGTCGCATCAGCGGTATCGGCGGGAGGCATTCACCGCAACAATAGTCCGGGTAGGATGATGGATCCTTGCGAAATCGCGGGCTGTGAGCGGATCTGGAGACCGCAATGATCATCGACGAGACCGATCGTGAAATTATCCGCCATCTCGACCGGGACGGGCGGATGTCGAACACCGACCTCGCGGCCGCCGTCCACCTGTCACCGTCGTCCTGCCTGCGCCGCGTACGGAACCTCGAGCGCAGCGGCGTCATCCGCGGCTATCGCGCCCTGATCGATCCGGCCGCGGTCGGGCGCGGGTTCGAGATCGTCGTGCACGTCGAGCTGACGCTCAAGGACCGCGCCACCGTCGAGGCGTTCGAGACCCAGATCGCCACGTTCGACGAGGTCGTCGAGTGCCGGCGCATGTTCGGGATCCCCGATTACCTCGTCCGCGTCAGCGTCGCCGACCAGTCCGCCTACGAGCGCTTCTACATGGGCCGGCTCGCCTCGCTCCCGGGGCTGGCACGCGTCAACTCGCAGTTCACGATGAAGCTCGTCAAGCCATCGGGCGACATCCCTGCATAGCTATCATCTCGCCCGAACGATGACCGCGATCGTCTCCGTCACGGGCCGCGAGATCCTCGATTCGCGCGGCAACCCGACCGTCGAGGTCGACGTGGCGCTCGAGTCGGGCGCGTTCGGGCGCGCCGCCGTGCCCTCCGGGGCTTCGACCGGCGTCCACGAGGCCGTGGAGCTCCGCGACGGCGATCCCAACCGCTTCGGGGGGAAGGGCGTGCTGCAGGCGGTCGGGCACGTCAACTCCTCGATCGCGTCGGTGCTGGTGGGACTCGACGCCACCGACCAGCGCCTGGTGGACGCCACGCTGGTCGAGCTCGACGGCTCCGAGAACAAGGGCCACCTGGGCGCCAACGCCATCCTGGGCACGTCACTCGCGACGGCCAAGGCGGCCGCCGCCGACGCCGGCCTGCCGCTCTACCGCTACGTCGGCGGGGCCGGAGCGCACGTGCTGCCGGTGCCGATGATGAACGTCATCAATGGCGGCGCCCACGCCGACAACAGCATCGACTTCCAGGAGTTCATGGTGCTGCCGGTGGGCGCGGACTCCTTCGCCGAGGCGCTGCGAATCGGTGCCGAGACGTTCCATGCGCTGCGCGGCATCCTGCACGATCAGGGCCTTTCGACGAACGTTGGCGACGAGGGCGGGTTTGCCCCCGACCTGGGGTCGAACGAGGAGGCCATCGTCGCCATCCTCGAGGCCGCCGAGGCCGCCGGCCACCGTGACCGGGTGATGATCGGGATCGACCCCGCGGCCAGCGAGCTGTGGAGGGACGGCGCCTATCACCTGCCCGGCGAGGGCCGCACGCTCACGTCCGCCGAGATGGTGGACGTGTACGCCGATCTGTGCGACCGCTATCCGGTCGCCTCGATCGAGGACGGCCTGGCCGAGGACGACTGGGACGGGTGGGAGCTGCTCACCAGGAGGCTGGGTGCCGGCGTGCAGCTGGTCGGCGACGATATCTTCGTCACCAACGTCGAGCGCATTCGCGAGGGCATTGCCCGCGGGGTGGCCAACGCCGTCCTCCTGAAGGTGAACCAGATCGGGAGTCTGTCGGAGACGCTGGACGCGATCCGCGTGGCCTCGGCGGCGGCCTATGCGACCGTGATGTCGCACCGCTCCGGCGAGACCGAGGACACGACCATCGCCGACCTCGCGGTCGCATGCGGCTGTGGCCAGATCAAGACCGGGGCGCCGTCGCGCACCGACCGTGTGGCGAAGTACAACCAGCTGATCCGGATCGAGGAGGATCTGGGCGCGTCCGCCCACTATCCCGGCCGCGCGGCGTTCGCCGCCCTCGCCGCCGCCTCCTCACGAGCCCGGTGACCGAGCCCCAGCCGCGCCGCACCAAGATCGTGTGCACCATCGGGCCGGCCTCGTCCGCGCCGGACATGATCGAGGAGCTGGCCTGGGCGGGCATGGACGCCGCCCGGCTGAACTTCTCGCACGGCGACCACGAGACGCATCGCGACGTGGTGGCGGCGGTGCGGCGCGCGCAGGCGCTGATCGGCCGTCCGCTGGCGGTGATCGCCGACCTGCAGGGGCCGAAGATCCGGATCGGGCGGATCGGCCAGCCGCGCTCGGTCAACCCCGGCGACATGCTGGTGCTGGCCCCGCCGGACGCCGGCGCGCCCGGCGATCTGGACGTGACCTTCGACGGCCTCGCGCAGGCCGTCTCGGCCGGTCGCGAGATCCTGATCAACGACGGCCTGGTGCGCACCCGGGTTATCTCGGTTGACGGGCAGCGAGTGCAGACCCGGGTCGAGGTGGGCGGCCTGATCTCGTCCGGGAAGGGCGTGAACCTGCCCGGCACGTACCTGCCGATCCCGTCGCTGACGCCAAAGGACGAGGTCGACCTCGAGTTCGCCCTCGGGGTCGGCGCCGACTACATCGCGCTGTCGTTCGTGCGCACGGCCGCTGACGTCGAGCACCTGCGCAGCCGCATCGCCGGCCACGGCTCCTCGGCGCGCATCGTGGCCAAGATCGAGAAGGCCGAGGCGGTCGAGAACCTGGACGAGATCGCGGCGGCAAGTGATGCCGTCATGGTGGCCCGCGGCGACCTCGGGGTCGAGATCGGCGTCGCCGATGTGCCGCTGGTGCAGAAGCAGATCATCCGCATCGGCCGCGATGCCGGCCGGGCCGTGATCACGGCGACCCAGATGCTCGAGTCCATGATCCACCAGCCCGAGCCGACCCGGGCCGAGGCCTCCGACGTCGCCAACGCCGTGCTCGACGGCACCTCCGCGCTGATGCTCTCCGGCGAGACGGCCGTGGGGGCGTATCCGCTCGAGGCGGTGGCGACGATGAACCGGCTCGCGCGGGCGGTCGAGCCGTCGCTGGTCTACCACGACCCCGGCCGCCGCCGGCACGGAGACATCATCTCGGTGCTCTCACACGCGGTCTGCGACGTGGCAGAGGACCTCGATGCCACCGTGATCGCCTGCCCGACCCAGTCCGGTTCGACGGCCCGCAGCGTGTCCAAGTTCCGGCCGCGGCGCCCGATCGTGGCCGCGAGCCCCGACCCGGTCGTGCTGCAGCAACTCGCGCTCGAGTGGGCCGTTGTGCCGATCGTGATCGAGGGCGCGAGCTCGACCGAGGACCTGTGGCGGCGCACGATGGAGGCGATCCGACTGAGCGGGCTCGCCTCGCCCGGCCAGCGGGTGGTGCTCTCGGGCGGCACGCAGCTCAACCGGCCCGGGACAACCGATCACATCGTGGTGCGCACGGTCGAGTAGGAGTCCGACCGGGGGCG
>DATCPV010000234.1:0-1546 GCA_036569885.1 Gaiellales bacterium
GGATCGTGCCCGCCGCGATCGAGATGATGGACGCACTCACGATCCGTGCCGCCGAGGCCGCGGTGGGCGCCGGGCTGCCGCTGGACGCGGGCGCCGTGCTCCTGATCGAGCTCGACGGGCCGGCGGTCGAGGTCGAGGTCACGTCCGCACGCGTGCGCGAGTGCTGCGCGCTGGGCACCGCCACCGAGGTGCGGGTTGCGGCGACCGAGGCGCAGCGGGCGGCGTTCTGGCGCGGGCGCAAGGCCGCGTTCGCCGCCATGGGCCGGATCAGCCCCGACTACTACGTGCAGGACGGCGTCGTGCCGCGCACCCGCCTACCCGAGACGCTACGCCGCATCGGCGAGCTCTCCCGCACCCACGGCCTCGAGGTCGGAAACGTGTTCCATGCGGGCGACGGCAACCTGCACCCGCTGGTGCTCTACGACGGCGCGGTCGAGGGTCAGGCCGAGCGCGCCGAGGAACTCGCGAGCGCGATCCTGCAGGCCTGCGTCGATGCCGGCGGGTCGCTCACGGGCGAGCACGGCATCGGCCTCGACAAGGCCTGCCACATGCCGCTCATGTACTCGCCCGACGACATGGCGACGATGCTGCGCCTGCGGACCGCGTTCGATCCGGACGGCCTGTGCAATCCGGGCAAGGCGTTTCCGACCCCGCGGCTGTGCGGCGAGGTGCCCGGGCCCTACCGGCAGCATCCCGCTGAGCGCGAGGGGGTCGAGCGATGGTGATCGAGCACGAGCCCGGCGACCTGACCTGCACCGTCGCCGCCGACGTGCAGCTCGGGGAGCTGCAACGGGTGGTGGCGCGAGGCGGCCAGATGCTCGCCCTGGATCCCCCCGGCGGTGACGGAATCACCGTCGGCGAGGCCTTCGCGACCGCCGGGTCCGGGCCCCGCGCCCACCGGTACGGCCCGCCGCGCGACCTCGTCCTCGGGATGACCGTGCGGCTGGCCGACGGCACCGTCGCACGCGCCGGCGGGCGGGTGGTCAAGACGGTGGCCGGGTACGACCTGCCAAAGCTCTTCACCGGCGCGCACGGCCGGCTGGGCGAGATCCTCGAGCTGACGCTGCGCCTGCACCCGCTGCCCGCGTCCACTTGCACCGTCGTCACCACGCCCACCGATCCGCTGGTGCTCGAGCCGCTCGCGCCGGCCTGCGTCGAGTACGCCTGGCCGCCCGAGCGAATGCTGGTGCGGTTCGAGAGCCCGGTTGCACGCGTGCTGGCCGAGCAGGCTGCGCAGCTGGTCGGGGGCGATCTGCAGGACGACGACGACGCCCTGTGGGCCGACCACCGCGAGCTGGCCGCCGGGCTCCCGCTCACGCGCTGCGCGCCAGCCGACGTGCCCGACACGATCGCGCAGCTCCGCGCCGTGGGGGCGACGACGATCGTGGGCCGGTACGCCCGCGGCCTGCTCCACGCCGACGTGAATATTGAGTGCCTGGCACCGGATATTCACCGGGTGGCGTTGGAGCGGCGGGTGGTGGAGGCCTACGGTGGCTGAGACCCTCGACCTGCTCGACGCCTGCGTCCACTGCGGCTTCTGCCTGCC
>DATCPV010000235.1:0-3833 GCA_036569885.1 Gaiellales bacterium
CATCGAGTGGGCGACCATCGGCCGGCCCGCCGCGGTCACCGCAAGCGCGATCTGCCGGGCGACGTCGACCTCGGTCGCCGAGAAGTGCTCGGAGTACTGGCTGTAGCCGCCGAAGTAGCCGGTCAGGAGCAGCCCGTCGACCTCGCCCGAATGCAGGAGCGTGCTCGACACGCGCGCATACGAGTAGAAGTCCTGCTCCCCGCCGCCCGCCAGGTCGACCGGGTTGCGGGTGGCGGCCGTGTGCGGCAGCTGCGCGGCCAGGTCGGCGGCAAGGGCATCGGACAGGCGCGGCAGCTCGAGTCCGGCGGCCGCGGCGACATCGCAGGCGATCGCTCCGTGCCCGCCGCCGTCGCCCAGCACCGCGATCCGCGGGCCGCGCAGCGGGTGCGTGCGCACGAGCGCCTGCACGAGGTCGATCAGCTGGTGCGGCGTCTGCACGACATGCGCACCCGCGGCACGGGCGGCCGCCGCGACCACGGCCACGTCGCTCACGAGCGCCCCGGTGTGCGAATGGGCGGCCCGCGCGCTGGCCTCGGACGCACCGACGGTCAAGAGCACCACCGGCTTGCCCGCCCCGGCGGCCGCGTCGACGAACGCGCGCCCATTGCGGAAGTCCTCGGCGTAGACCGCGATCACCTCGGTCAGGGCGTGGTCGGCGAAGGCGGCGACCAGCTCGGCGATGTCGACGTCGGCCTGGTTGCCGATCGAGACGAAGCGCGAAAACCCGAGCCCGGCCTGCCGCGCCAGGATGCCCAGCTCGAGGGCGAGGTTGCCGCTCTGCGAGACCAGGCCGACCGTGCCCGGCGGGAACTCGTTGGACGCCAGGCCCAGATCGGAGCCGGCGTCGTACACCCCCAGGCAGTTCGGCCCGAGCAGCACCGCCCCGGAGGCGCGCACCCGCTCCACCAGCGCCCGCTCTCGCAGTCCCGCCTCAGCGCCCAGCTCGCCGAGACCCGCGGTGATGCCGATCAGCGCCCGGGCGCCCGCGGCGAGCGCGTCGTCCACGGCCTGCTCGAACGCGGCCGCAGGCACGGCCACGACGACCAGCTCGGGGGCGCCGGGCAGATCTGCCAGTGATCGGTACGCCGCGCGGCCGAGCACCGTGCCGCCGTTGCGGTTGACGAGGTAGACCGGCCGGCGGTGCTCGCCCTTGAGCGCGCCGCGGCCGAGCCAGTTCCCCCACTTGGCGGGGTCGTCCGACGCCCCCACGATGGCAACCGAGCGGGGGTCGAAGAGCGGGCGCAGGTCGCGAGCCATGACGGACGTATGCTGTCAGCGGCCGAGGATCGCTGCGGCGGCGGCCCGCCCCGTGCGCACCGCGCCCTCCATGTACCCGGTCACCCATTGGTCCGAGCCGGCCACGTAGAACGGCGGCTCGTGCGTTCCGTGCAGCGGTCCGACGCCCATCACATCGCCTGGCGCCCACTGGGTGACGTATCCCTGCGTGTAGGGGTCGACGCCCCAGTCGCGCTGCAGATAGGCGACCGGATCGGTGGCCCGCCCGTCGTAGATCCGGGCGAGCGACTCGAGCACCTCGGCACGGCGGAGCTCGTCCACCGCCGACAGGTGGTGCAGCAGCCGCTCGGGCGGCACCAGGATCGAGAGCACCGCCTCGCTCTGCGGCCAGGTCGAGCCGAACAGGTTCTCGCTCTCACACAGGCCGCTCTGGCCCAGCTCCCGCCAGAACGGCGTGTCGTAGGCGACCACGACCTTGCCCGCCCGGGCGTGGCGCTGGCGCCGCAGCGACGCCATCCGCTCGGGCGAGAGCCCCTCCACCACGATGTCGCGGAGAGGGCCGACCGGCACGGCGCACACGACCGCGCCGGCGGTCACTCGGGTGCCGTCGGCGAGCACCACCTCAACACGCCCGTCGACCGCGATCCGGCGCACCGGGGCCGAGAGCCGCACCCGGTCGCCCAGCTCCTCCGCCATCCGCAGCGGGACGCAGGCCGACCCCTCGGCGACGGTCTGGTTCTCCCACGCCTCCAGGTCGTAGGTTCCGAGCGCCCCGGCGACAGCATCCATCCGCAGCGCCGAGAGCAGCGAGATCCGCTCCCCGGATCCGCCCGAGAGACTGAGCGCCTGCGCCTCGCGCAGCCGCAGCACGTTGGCCGCCGCACCCATCTCGCGCATCCAGGCGTTGATCGACAGCCGGTCGAGCCGCTCGGCGTCGGGGTGGCTCCAGGGGTCGTCCGGGTCGACCGTTCGGGCCAGCTCGGCGAAGAGCCCGATCAGCCGCTCGCCGTCGGCGCGATCGGCGTCGCTCATCCACGGCACGTCGTCGCCGCACCACGTACCGTCAACGAGGTCGTAGGTGATCTCGCCCGGGTCGGCCACGTAGCTCGGGCGTAGCGTCAGGCCGAGCTCCCCGACGAGCTCCAGATAGGCCGTGTGGAAGTCGCCGACCACCTCACCCCCGAGCTGCACGATGCGGCCATCGGGGATCTCGGCCTGCTCGACCCTCCCGCCCGGCCGGTCGCGCGCCTCGAGCACCAGCACGTCGCACCCGGCGCGGTGCAGGTCGCGACCCGCCGCCAGCCCCGCCAGGCCGGCGCCCACGACAACGACATCGGTCACCGCGCGTCCGGCCCCAGGATCCGGTGCAGCAGGCCCTCGACCCGGTCGCGCTCAGCGTCGACCACGGGCTCCTCGCCGGGCACCGTCAGCGCCAGCAGATAGTGGTTCCAGAGCACGTCGACGACGTGGCCGGCGAGCGCGTCGGGGCCGAACCGGTCGACGTAGCGCTCGAGCAGGGCCCGCTGGTCGCGCAGGTATCCGAGCCAGTCCGCATAGCCGCCGTCCAGGATGATCCGCTCGACTCGGTCGGCCTCGGTGTCCGCGTCGCCGCCGGCCTCATCCAGCGCCGCCCGCAGCGCGGCCACGGCGGAGGGGAGCTGCGACTCGCCCTCCGGCGTCAGAAACAGCCACCGGTCGCGCCGGTCGGCGGCGGACTCGTAGTGGGCGGATGTGTTGGGGACGTTGACGCTCATCGGGTCGGCAGGGTATCCTGACTGATCAGTCAGTCAGCCTCCTGATCATCATGACCGAGCCCGCCACGAATCGCAAGCATCTCATCCTCGACGCCGCCTGCCAGGCGATCGCACGCACGGGCGCGGCCGCGGTGCGCGTCGCCGACGTCGCCCGCGAGGCCGGCGTCTCGACCGCGCTCGTGCACTACTACTTCCCCGCCCGCGCCGACGTGATCCTGGCGGCCTTCGGCCACGCCGACGACATGGCCGACGCCGTCGCCGAGGAGCAGATGGCCACGCTCGCGACCGGCCGGGAGCGGGTCGAGCGATTGATCCTGGTGTGGGCCGGGGACGACCCCGCCATCCGCACGAACTGGGCGGTCTGGAACGAGATGTGGCAGTACGCGGCGCACAACGACGCGGCCCGGGCGATGGTCGCCGACTCCCACGGCCGCTGGCTCGAGCAAGTGGCCGGACTGATCGCCGAGGGCACCGCCGAGGGGTCGATACCCGCAACCGTCAACGTGGATGCCGCCGCCCGCCGCCTGGCGGCGTGCGTGGACGACTGGGGCCGCGAGACGCTGATTGGGATGCGCACGCCGGCCGGGATGCGAGCGGCGCTGGCCGCCGCGACGGCGCACGAACTTGGGCCGGTGCGCCGGGCGCGGGGGAGGGCGGCATGAGCGCCGAACCACCTCGCACCCTGCCGGCGTGGGCATATCGCAGCCCGGAGTTCTTCCAGGCCGAGCGGCGCGAGATCTTCACCCGCGACTGGCTCTTGATCGGCCATGTGAGCCAGGTGCGGGAGCCCGGCGACTACGTCTCGATGACGATCGCCGGCGAGCCGATCGCGGTCGTGCGCGG
>DATCPV010000236.1:0-6365 GCA_036569885.1 Gaiellales bacterium
GGGCGGCCGTGATCGTCGCCCGGGCCGCGGCGAGCTCGATCACCGTGCCCGCGGGCAGGCCGTCGTGATTGCGCACGAGCGTCAGCTTGAGGCCCGTCACCGATGCGGCCGCCGATCCGCCGGCGTGGCTCTGCGCCGAGTCGAGCAGGTCGAGCACTCCCCAGTCGGAAAGCTTGAGCGCGGTGCCCGCGGCGGGGTGCACGTTTCGGCCGAGCACCTGCAGGCCCTGCACCTCGCCGGAAGCCGTCGCCGTCTGGGGCGCGACCGCCACCGAGACCACGATCCTGCGCGCGCGCACCGCGCCGTCCAGCAACTGGATGCGGCGCACGAGCGAGTCAGCCTCTGCGGTGGGGCTCACGCCGGTCCGCTTCGCGGCGGTGGTCTTCGCCCAGCCCACCCTGACGGCCGCGGAGTGCTTCTTCGGATAGCGGTACCCGCCCCGCGCCGAGCCGGCGCCGAACGCCATCACGACGCCGCTGCCCTGCGCCGGCGCACCGGGCACGAGGATGGTGACCGCCTCGGCGGATGCGCGCACGGGCGGAGCCCCCGCGGCAAGCGCGGATCCCGCGGGCCCGGACGCCGCGGCGGCAACCACCACCCCTGCGAGTCCCAACCACGAGCGATCCCACAATCGCACTCCGAACCTCCCTTGCAGCCCCCGGGCGCATGATGCCACAGCTCGACCATTTCGTCGCCGTCGAGCGGCCCGGCTGCTTGACCGGCGTCGCGGCGAAGACGGCGTCGCTCAGTACGTCCACGTCGATCGAGCGCCAGAACGGGCCGCCGTCAGAGCGGGACGCGAGTCGGCTATGCGGCTTCGGTGCGGCGGGAGGCCAGCCCGGCGGTGAACTCGGTCGCGGGCACCGGCCGGCCGATCAGGAAGCCCTGGCCGAGCGGGCATCCGCGGGCGATCAGGAATGCGAGCTGCTCCTCGGTCTCGATGCCCTCCGCCAGGCACTGGAGCCCGAGGTTCGCTGCGAGCGTGATCATGCTCTCGACGAGGATCGACGCACCGCGGTCGGTCGGGATGTCGGCGATGAAGGTGCGGTCGATCTTGAGCGTGTGCACGCGCAGCTGGCTGAGGCGGCCGAGCGACGAATGGCCTGTGCCGAAGTCGTCGATCGCCAGGCGCAGGCCCCGGGCGTGGAGCTCGGCCAGCACCGGTTCGAGGTCGGCGACGGGGACCATCGCCGCCTGCTCGGTGATCTCCATCATCATCCGGTCGGCGTTCAGGCCGAACGCGTCGATGGTCGACATCACCTGGCGCATCGGCGTGGGCTGCCAGAATGCGGGCGGAAGGTTGACCGAGACGAACAGGTCGTGGCCGCGGTTACGCCACTCTCGGCTCTGCCGGCATGCCTCGTCGACCACCCAGTCGGTGATCGGCCGGATCAGACCGGTGCGTTCGGCAACCGGCAGGAACTCGGCCGGTGTGAGCAGGCCGCGCTCGGGATCGTTCCACCGGATCAGCGCCTCGGCGCCGACGATGCGGCGGTGAGCCAGGTCGACCAGGGGCTGGTAGTGCAGCTCGAGCTCGCCGCGGGCGGGCGCGTGGCGCAGGCGGCCGGCCAGCGACAGCTCGCGGCTGGGATCGCGCTCGCTGGGCCGGTACAGCTGGTAGCCGTCGCGGCCCGCGTCCTTGGCCGCGTACATGGCGACGTCCGCGTGCTTGAGCAGCGCCTCGGCCGACGCGGCGTCGTCGGGGTAGATGCTGACGCCCACGCTCGCGGTGACGTAGAGCTCGATGCCTCCGACCACGAACGGCGCCGTCAGGGCGTCACGGAGCTTGGCGGCGATCCGGCCCACGGCGTGCCGGATTGCGGCCTGGGCCTCGGCCCGCGTCTCCCGGGCGTCAGGCCGCCCGGTGACCAGGATCAGGAACTCGTCGCCGCCCTGCCTGGCGACGATGTCGCCGGCCCGCGTCACGCGCCGCAGCCGCTCTGCGACCTCCATCAGCAGCCCGTCGCCGACCGTGTGGCCGAAATTGTCGTTGATCAGCTTGAAGTCGTCGAGATCGGCGAAGAGCACGGCGGCGGGCGCACCGCTGCGGTCGGCTGCTGCAATGGTCGCGGCCAGGTGCTCCTGGAACAGCGTCCGGTTGGGCAGATCGGTGAGGGCGTCGTGGTAGGCCAGGTACGCCAGCCGGTCCTCGGCCTGCTTCCGCGCGGTCACGTCGAAGATCGCCCCGTCGAGGAACTGGACGTTGCCGGCCGCGTCGAAGATCCCACGCCCGCGCTCGTACACCCACCGCACCGACCCGTCGGCGTGCACCAGCCGGTACTCGAGGACGAAGGCGTCGCGCCGGTCCAGCGCCTCTCCCACCCGCTCCTCGACCATCATGCGGTCGTCCGGGTGGATGACGCTCGCGAATGTGCGCACGCTCGAACCCACGAACTCCGCCGCCGGATGTCCCGAGATGACCTCGATCTCGTCGCTGATGAAACGCATGGCCCAGTCGCTCTCGGGCGAGCAGCGATAGATCGCCCCGGGCACGTTCGAGATCAGCGCCTCGAGCCGGGTCGTATCCCAGGAGCTATCGCCGGTGAAGTCGGAAGGGGGCATCCTCCGGTTGTTCGGCCGCATCCACGGAGGCCACAGCACCCGAAAAGGGGATGCTGGGGGTTCGAGATGACTCCACGCCGCCGCGCGCCTGGACGTCCGTCGGTGGTGGCTTGGCGGTTGGTGGTGGGCTGCGCCTGCGAACCGTCGCCTCGCTTCGTCCTCGGTCGCGCCCATACGCTTAACCGGTATGAACGCTCCCTGCGTCCTTGCGCGCGTCCGCGATCTGCTGAGTAGCAGATCGCTCCCGAACCCCGCAAGGCGATGCCTTGCGGGTGGTTCTCGCCGCCCAGGACATCATGGCGGCGCGGAATCAATCATCTACCCCGGGGACGGCGGATGGAGTAGCCGAAGCCGCGCACCGTCTGGATCAGCGCCACCTCGTCGCCGCGATCGATCTTCTTGCGCAGGTAGCTGATGTAGGTCTCGACCACGCTCGAGTCGCCGTTGAAGTCGTATCGCCACACGTGGTCGAGGATCTGGGCCTTGCTGAGGACGCGCCCGGCGTTTGTGAGCAGGTAGTGGAGCAGGTTGTACTCGGTCGGTGTGAGCTCGACGACGCGGTCTCCCCGGCGCACCTCGCGCGCGTCCTCGTTCAGCTCCAGGTCGTCGTAGCGGACGACCCCCGAGGCCTCGGCGTCGCCGCGCGTTCGCCGCAGCACGGCCCGCACGCGCGCAACCAGCTCCTCGAGGCTGAACGGCTTGCCCATGTAGTCGTCGGCCCCCAGCGTCAGCCCGTGGACGCGGTCCTCGGTGCTGTCACGGGCCGTCAGGAACAGCACGGGCAGCCGCGCCGAGGCTCCCTCGATACGGCGATACACCTCGAAGCCGTCGAGGTCCGGCAGCATCACGTCGAGGACGACGAGGTCGGGCCGGAACGTCCGCGCCGCCTTCACCGCGGCGGTGCCATCGGCGGCCGTCTGCACCGCGAATCCCTCGTAGCGCAGTACGGTGGAGACCAGCTGGGTGATGCTCTCCTCGTCGTCGACGACGAGCACGCGTGCCGGCGCCTCCGTCCCTCCTTCCGTCATCCCCACGCAATCCACCTTCCCGCGTCGTTTCGCCCACCGTACCGACCGCGGCTGAGAATTGGCTGAGAGCCCGCTGTGGGATTCCGTTCAGGCAATTCTCACGCAGATCTGCGGTTGCGTTCAAACTCGTAGGGCAGTATCCAGGTACGTATCCAACGTAAGCGGGCATTCTGTGGAGGCCCGCTCGACTTTCAGAAAGGCCCACGCCCATGAGAACCGTCATCGCAGTTGCCGCATTGCTCGCCTCGGCCGGGGCGGGTGCGGGGGTGGCGGCGATCGCCGTACACGAGAGCACCGGCTCGAACTCGACCACCGTGATCCGCCGGCCCGTGACCGTGAACGCCGCTCCGGCTGCCTCCACGACACCCGCGGGCGCGTTGTCCGTCTCCCAGATCTACCAGCGCTCGATTGACGGGGTGGTCGAGGTGCTTGCGTCCGGACCGAGCCAGGGCAGCTTCTTCGGCAACCAGCCGACCGAGAGCGCACAGGGCACCGGCTTCGAGGTCGACCGCAAGGGTGACATCGTCACCAACTACCACGTGGTCGCCAACTCCGATTCGGTGCGCGTGCGCCTGAACGACGGCCACACCTACGGCGGCCGGGTCATCGGCAAGAGCCCCAACAGGGACGTCGCGGTGATCCGCATCAGCGCCCCTGCGAGCGAGCTCCACCCGCTCACGTTCGCCGACTCCTCCGCCGTCACGGTGGGCGACTCGGTCGTCGCCATCGGCGATCCTTACGGACTGCGCAACACGGTCACCGCCGGCATCGTCAGCGCTCTGAACCGCACCATCGTCTCTCCCGACAACCACCCCATCACGGGCGTGATCCAGACCGACGCCGCCATCAACAGCGGCAACAGCGGCGGTCCGCTGCTCAACACCGAGGGCCAGGTGGTCGGGGTCAACAGCCAGATCGAGTCCGGATCGCAGGGCACGGGTGGCGGCGCGAGTGGCAACATCGGCATCGGCTTCTCCATCCCCTCGAACATGGTCGCGAGCACGGCACACACCCTGATCGAGAACGCTCACTCGATTCCCTACGTCGGCGTCGAGCTTGTCAGCGTCTCGCCGACCCTCGCCAAGGCGACCGGAATGACCGCCGGCGTCGAGGTGGTCACGGTCACCAAGGGCGCGCCCGCCGACAAGGCCGGCCTGCAGGGCTCGACCGGCACGCAGACGGTCGACGGGACGCCGTTCAGCACGGGCGGCGACGTGATCACCGCGATCGACGGCACCGGCGTGCAGAGCGCCGACCAGCTGATCGGCCTGATCCAGAAGAAGAAGCCGGGCGACCAGATCGCGCTGACGGTCTCGCGCGACGGCAGCACGAAGACCATCACGGTCACGCTCGGCAGCAACTAGCGATGAGTCGTGGGCGCGGCCGCAGGGCCGCGCCCACACTCCTAGACTCCCGCGCATGATCGAGCGTGAGGCGGTTGCGGGGGTGCCGCCCGGTCCGGGCGGGCCGGCCTGGGGCACCTTCGTCCGCTATCTGCGCGACCCGCTTGCAACGATGGACGGCTTCGCCGAGGAGTACGGCGGAGTTGTCTTTGTCCGCTTCCCCGCCGGGCACAGCTTCTACTTCGTGAGCGACGCCGAGCTCGTCCGCCGGGTGCTGGTCGACGACAACGCGGTGTTCGTGAAGGGGCGGGGGCTGCAGGCGGCCAGACGCCTGCTGGGCGACGGCCTGCTCACGAGCGAGGGGGCCGACCACCTGCGCCGCCGGCGCGCGATCCAGCCGGTCTTCCACCACGAACGCATCAATGGCTACGGGGCGGTGATGATCGAAGCGGCCGAGCACGTGACGGCGGACTGGGCAGAGGGTGCGCTCGTCGACGTCAACCATGAGATGACGCGGATGGCGCTGCGAGTGGTGGGCAGGACGATCTTCGACGCCGACGTGGAATCGGAGGCGCCCGAGATCGCCGCGGTGCTCGAGGCCGGAATGCGCGTGTTCCACCGCTTCCTCCTGCCCGGCGCCGAGCTGCTCTGGCGGCTGCCGCTGCCCGCGACGCGGCGGTTCAACACGGCCAAGCGGGACATCGACCGCTTCCTCGAGCGGCTGGTCGCCCAGCGCGCCTCCGTTGACGGCGGGCAGCCTGATCTCGTCGGCGTCCTGATGGGCCTGCACGACGACGCCGGCGGGCGCACGCTCTCGGACGCCGAGATCCGCGACGAGGCGATCACGCTCATGCTGGCGGGCCACGAGACGACCGCGCAGGCGCTCACGTGGTCGTGGTACCTGCTGGCGCGCAATCCCGCCGCCCGGCAGGCGCTGCAGGCCGAGCTCCGCGAGGTGCTCGGGGACCGGCCGCCGACCCCGGCGGATTTCGAGCGATTGCCGTATACGCAGGCGGTGTTCCGCGAGGCGCTGCGCCTGTATCCGCCGGTCTGGGCCCTGGCTCGGATCTCGACCCGGCCCTACCAGCTCGGGCCCTACGCGATTCCCGAGCGGGGGACGATCGTCGCCAGCCAGTGGGTCGTGCACCGCCGGCCCGGGTATTTCGCCGATCCGCTCCGGTTCTGGCCGGAGCGCTGGCTCGACGGCCCGGCGCCCCCCGCCGGCGCCTACTTCCCGTTCGCGGCCGGCGGCCGCATGTGCATCGGCGAGCGGTTCGCGATGCTCGAGGGCACGCTCGTTTTGGCGGCCATCGCCCGCACCTGGCAGGTTGTGCCCCAGGGGCCGGCGCCGCAGCTGGACGCGCGCTTCACGCTCCGGCCGCGCCAGGGGCTTCCGGCCCGGGTGCGCGCCGCGTGACGGGGCCGCCGGGGG
>DATCPV010000237.1:0-1523 GCA_036569885.1 Gaiellales bacterium
GGCCTCCGAGCGCACCACGTAGAGATGGTAGACATGCCCGGTTCCGGCCGCCTCGGCGGGCAGCTCCACCAGGTCGCCGAGGCCGAGCGCGCGATAGCGGTCGGCCGCCGCGCGCCGGGCGGCGTTCCAGCCGCCGACCTCGGGCAGAAACCGGCGCAGCACCGCCGCCTGGATCTCATCCATGCGCGAGTTCGTCCCCACCAGCTCGAACTTGCGCTTCTCGCGCGAGCCGTGGAAGCGCAGCAGCCGCACCCGCTCGGCCAGGTCTGCGCTGCCCGAGACGACCATCCCGGCATCGCCCATCGCTGGGAAATTCTTGGTGGGGAAGAACGAGAACGTCCCCAGGTCGCCGAAGCTGCCGGCGCCGCGGCCGTCGACGCACGCCCCGTAGGCCTGGGCCGCGTCCTCGATCAGCGCCAGGCCGTTGCGGTCTGCGACCTCGCGCAGCGCCGGCATGTCGGCCGGCTGCCCGTACAGATGCACGGCGACGATGGCGCGGGTGCGCTCGGTGACCACGGCCTCGGCCGCCTGCGGGTCGAGGTTGAACGTGGCGGGGTCGATGTCGGCGAACACCGGCGTCGCCCCCACCCGCGCAATGGCCTCGGCGGTCGCATAGAACGTGTACGCGGTCGTGATGACCTCGTCGCCGCGGCCGATGCCGAGCGCCTCGAGGCTGAGCACGAGTGCGTCGGTGCCGTTGGCGACCGCGACGGCGTGGCCTGCGCAGACCGCCGAGGCGAACTCCTCCTCGAACGCGCGCATGTTGGGGCCGAGGATGAACCGGCCCGAGTCGATCACGTCGCAGACCGCGCGCTTGACGTCGTCGAGCAGGTCGACGTACTGGGCGCGGATGTCCATGAGCGGAACTGCCATCTGGCCACTTTAGTTGCCCACCCCCCGCCGCCGACGCAGTACCAGCGCCGCTGCGATCACGAGGATCGCAGCCCCGACCACGTAGTCGAGATAGCCGAACCGGCGGTGCCACGTGTCCCAGTTGCGCCCGGCCACGTCGCCGACGGCGACGAGCATGAGGCACCACGGCACCGTGCCGAGCACGGTCAGCACGGAGAACCGCCGCAGGGGCATGCGGGCGACGCCGGCCGGCAGCGAGATGAACGTCCGCACGACCGGCAGGAGCCGGGCGAAGAACACCGTCGGCGTCCCATAGCGCTCGAACCAGTTGTGCGCCTGCTCGACCCGGTGGCGGTGGTGCGCCGAGCGCAGGAGCATCGCATCGACGCCGTAGGCCCCGGCCGCCCACGCGATCCACGATCCGACCAGGTTCGCCAGCGTGCCGACGACGACGGCGGCGACGAAGTTCATACTCCCCTGCGAGACGAGATACCCGGCGTAGATCATCGTCACCTCGCTGGGAATGGGCACACACGCGCTCTCGAGCACCATCAGCAGGAACACCGCCTCGAGGCCGTGGGCGGCGATGAACGTCTGTAGGCCATGGGTGAGCGAGTGCACTGCGACCAGCCTACAGGGCTGTTTCTGTGGAAACGTCGGCGAGGCCGTCT
>DATCPV010000238.1:0-3232 GCA_036569885.1 Gaiellales bacterium
ATTCGGTGCCTGACACCGTGCCGCGGCCGCAGGCCGCGAGCAGGCAACCCACCACGACACGGCCCGGTATGCACGCGCAGCGTGAATGCCGGGCACAGACCACGGCGCGTGAATATTCAGTGCCTGACGCCGTACCGCGGCCACAGGCCGCGAGCCACCCAACTACCAGGCCACAGCCCACAGCGCGTGAATATTAAGTGCCTGGCACCGGGTATTCAGCCATCACGCGCCCGCAGCGCCAGGAGCGAGAGCATCTCGTGGCAGACCGTGGCCGCCAGCCACGACGTGATGCCTGCCGGGTCGTACGCCGGCGCCACCTCGACGCAGTCGAGCGCCCGGAAGTCGATCCCCGTCAGCGCGCGCAGGTAGGCGAGCGCCTGGCCGCTCGAGGGGCCGCCCACCTCGGGCGTGCCGGTGCCGGGTGCGAACGCGGGGTCGACGAAGTCGATGTCGAAGCTGAGGAACGCCGGACGGTCGCCGACGCGGGCGCGGACACGGTTGCCGTACTCGGCCGGCGTCAATCCGGCGAGCTCCTCCCAGGGGATGCACTCGTAGCCCAGCCGGCCGGGCTCGAGCTCGTCGTCGGCGCCGTAGAGCGTGCCGCGCATGCCCGCCTGCACCGACGCGGCCGGGTCGACCAGGCCCTCCTCGGCCGCGCGCTTGAACACGGTGCCGTGGAAGTAGCGGGCGCCATAGTACGACTCCCACACGTCGGCGTGCGCGTCGAGATGCACGAGCGCCAGGCGCCCGTGCGCAGCGGCCGCCGCCCGCAGCTCGGCCAGCACCATCGAGTGGTCGCCGCCGATGCAGATCGGCGTCACGCCGGCGGCGTGCACGGGCTCGAGAAACGCCTGGATCCGGCGCAGCGTCTCCTCGTGGTAGCCCGGAACGGTGGGCGCGTCGCCGTGGTCGATCATCGACAGGTGCTCGGTGACGTCGATGCGCAGGCCGGGGTTGTAGGGGCGCAGCAGCACCGACGCCGACCGGATCCCCTCGGGGCCGAAGCGGGCCCCCGAACGGTACGACACCGCATCGTCCGTGGGGATGCCGATGACGGCCACGTCGACCTCGTCGAGCGACTCGACGTGCGGCAGTCGCATGAACGTGCGCGGCCCGCTGAAACGGGGCGTCTGGCTCGAGTCGGCAGGGCCGTACCGCACGGGCGGGATCGTATAGGGTCAGTCGATGGATCTGGAGCTTGGCGGAACCGCCGCCATCGTCGGCGGGGCCTCGTCGGGGATCGGTTTCGGGATCGCCCGCGCACTGGCCGCGGAGGGGTGCGCGGTGACCGCGGTGGCCCGCGGCCGCGAGCGTCTCGACCGCGCCGTCGCCGAGATCGGCCCCGGCACGCTGGGCGTCAGCGGCGACGTGCGCGACCACGACGTCCTGCGGAGGGTGGTCGACGAGACGGTGGCGGCCCGAGGCCGGCTCGACATCGTCGTGAACAACGCCGGCGGCCCACCGCCGGGAACGTTCGACTCAACGCCCGACGAGGCCTGGGCCGAGGCCTTCGAGCTCTCACTGAACGCGGCCGTGCGCCTGACCCGGCTGGCGCTGCCCCACCTGCGCTCGAGCGGCCGCGGGCGCGTGGTCAACATCGCATCGTGGTCGGTGCGCGAGCCGATTCCGAACCTGCTGCTCTCGAATGCCATCCGGCCCGGCGTCGTCGGCTGGGCCAAGACGATCGCGCACGAGCTCGGCCCCGACAGCATCACGGTCAACACCGTCGCGCCGGGCAAGATCGACACGCCCCGGGTGCGCGAGCTGTGGGAGCACCATGCCGACCCGGCCGCGGCGGAGCGCACCGACATCGGCCTCGTGCCCGCCCGCCGGCTGGGCAGCCCGGACGAGATCGGCGCCGCCGTGGCCTTCCTGTGCTCGGCCCGGGCCGCGTACATCAGCGGCGTCGTCCTGCCGGTGGACGGAGGGCTGCTGCGCGGCGTGTGGTAGCGGGCGGGACCGCCTCGGTCACAGCCCCCTTTTAATCAGCGCGCCTACAATTTCGGCGTGGACACGTGTTACCGCCATCCCGATCGTGAGACCGGCCTGCACTGCTCGAACTGCGGCCGGCCGATCTGCCCCGACTGCATGACCCATGCGGCCGTGGGCATCCGCTGCCCGGAGTGCGCGGGCAGGCGCACGGTGATGCAGCGGGCCGGGTTCACGCTGCCGCACGCGCCGGTCCTCACCTACGGGCTGATCGCCGCCAACATCGTCGTGTTCCTGCTCACGAACAAGATCAACGCCTCCGGCGGGCTCGGCTTCGGCGGCACGCTGAACTCGCTCGGAAACCACCTGGTGCTGTACGGCCCCGCGGTCAAGAGCGGGCAGGACTATCGCCTGCTGACCGCGGCCTTCATCCACTACGGGCTCCTCCACATCGGCTTCAACATGTACGCGCTCTACCTGCTCGGCAGCGCGTTCGAGCGCTACGCGGGCCCCGTGCGGTTTGCCCTCGTCTATTTCACCGCCGCGCTGTCGGGCAGCTTCGGCGCGCTGATCCTGACTCCGCATGCCGCAACGGCCGGCGCATCCGGGGCAATCTTCGGGCTGATGGGCGCACTCTTCGTGCTCGAGCGCCAGCGGGGCATGGCGCTGCTGCAGAGCCCGATCGGAGTCCTGATCCTGATCAACCTGGCGTTCACGTTCGGCATCCCCGGCATCTCGATCGGCGGCCACATCGGCGGCCTCATCGGCGGCGGCCTGGTGGGCTTCGCGCTGTCGGGATACGGCCGCAGCCACATGGCCTACGGCCGGCTGGGCCCGCTGTCGCTGCTGGGGATCGCGGCAATCGTGGCCGCATCCGTCGCCGGCGCTCTCGCGGTCGCCGGATGAAGGCTCTGCGGGCGCTGCGCCGATTCTGGCCGCCGCTTCTGGCCGTGCTCGCGCTGATCCTCGCCGGCACCCTGATATGGGCCTGGAAGACGCCGTCGGGCTACTTCGTGCTCTGGCCCGACAAGGCCCACCCGGCGGCCGCGTTCCTGGAGGTGCCCGGCGGCAAGAAGCCCGTGGCGGGCACGGGGTTCTACTTCGTCGACGTCCACGAGATCGAGGCGAACAAGCTCGAAGAGCTGTGGGGACGCTACCTGGTGCACGGCGCCACCCTCGTCCCCGTGCACGAGCTCGTGCTGCCGGGCGAGTCCCAGAAGGAGCAGGCCCACCAGGACATCCAGGCGATGGACACGTCCCAGGTCGTCGCCGAGGCGGTGGCCGAGCACGCGTTGGGCAAGGC
>DATCPV010000239.1:0-2169 GCA_036569885.1 Gaiellales bacterium
CCGCAGGATCGGGCCGCGCCCCCCAGAACGCCCCCGTGCGCACATTTCCGATCAGGGTCGCGGGGGCCGCCGCGGCCGCGTCCATCAGCGCACAGACGTGTTCCGACGTCCACGGTCCTGCGACCGGGATGGCCACAAGCGCGGATCCCGACAAGAGCTCGATCGCCTCGGCCAGCGGCGGCGCGGCGGTGCCGGCCGTCTCGGGCACGCTCGCCAGGGGAATCTCCACGCGGTAGTCGTTGCGCGGAGTCGAGCCAGGGAAGATGTGCGTGAGCGGATCGCCGCCGGGGAGGATCGACCGTGCCGCCACGGCCACGGCCTCCTGGTCGGCATCGAACCCGGCGGCCCGCAGCGCCAGGCTGCCCCAGAAGCAGCCGCACAGGTTGTCCATCTGCTGCGCTTCCTCGGCGTACAGGTCGGCGAGGGTCGGCACGGCGAAGAGCGTACCCTACGTGGCCGCGACGGGCCGGCGAGCCGCCCCCAAGGTGCGCCCGAGCGCGACTCCGCCGACGATGAAGACGCCGCCGACGATCTGCAGGGGGCCGATGTGCTCGCCCAGAAGCAGCGCGGCGAAGAGCGCTCCCAGGAACGGCTGCAGGTACATGAACAGCGTGGCCCGCGCGGCGCCGACCCGCCGCAGGGCGCCGAAGTAGAGGACGTTGGTGACCACGAGCGGGAACACCGCCTAGTAGCCGAGCGCACCCCAGCGTAGGGCGCCGATGCGGCCGAAGTCCTGGTGGGCGGCCTGCGATCCCGTGAACGGCGTCATCATTGCGGCGCCGACGAGGATCATGAGCGTCGAGAGCCGCATGGCGGTGTAGCGGCCGAACAACGGGCGCAGCATCACCGAGTAGGCCGCCCAGGTAACGGCGGCCCCGATCGCAAGCAGATCGCCCTTGAGACTGAACCCCGCCACCCCCGACCCACCCTGGACGACGAGCGCCACTCCCATCAGCGACACGCCGAGCGCCAGCCAGTGCGTCCGCCGCACGCGCTCGTGGCCGAGAGCCGCCGAGAATGCGGCCGTGAACGCGGGCGCGGCGCCGAGCAGAAGCGCGACGTTGGCCGCGGCGGTGTAGTCGAGCGCGTAGTTGAACGTCAGCTGGTTCAGAAAGATGCCCGTTGCTCCCGCGACAACGACCCGCGGCACGTCGCGGCGGTCGACGCCCAGGCCGCCCTCGCGCACCCGCACGACGATCGCCATGGCCAGCCCGGCGGCCGCGAAGCGAATGCCGGAGAACGCCAGCGGGTTCCAGCGCTCGAACGCGTACTTGGTGGTGGCGTAGTTCAGGCTCCAGAGCACGTTGGCGAGGACCAGCATGCCGTCGGCCCGGTCAGGGCGTCGCACGGCGACAGACTAGAGCGAGGGCTGCTCTGACAGCGGCGGGACTACCGCAGGAAGACGATGAACGCCGCGATCACGACCACCAGGGCAACCACGAGGGCGAGCGTCCACGCCGCGCTGCGCGTACCCCGGCTGAGGAGGGGGACGGAGGCCTCCCGGCGGGGCGCGATCATGACGGGCTCCTCGGCCAGGTCGGGGTGGGTGCTCAGCTCGGCCATCAGCGCCTGCGGATCGAGTCCGAGCTGCTCGGCGTAGTCACGGACGAACGCCCGCACGTAGGCCGGACCGGGGAGCGCGCCGAACCGCTCCTCTTCGATCGCCAGCAGGAACTTCGCCCGGATACGCGTCTCGGCCTCGATTCGGTCGATTCCGATCCCGAGCCGCTCGCGCTCGCTGCGCAGTTTTGCCCCGACGTCCCCCATATCCGAGGGATTGTGCCCTACAAGCTCACGGGCCGTTGCGCAGCGTCGAGGTGTTGACCACCTCGAAGTCCGCACCGGTGATCCGGTCGAGCTGGTGCAGGGCGTCGTCGTTGAAGAGCGGGTTGGAGAACCCCGAGATGTACCAGGGCGACCCGTTGTCGGCCACGATCATGCCGTAGCGCTTGAGCGCGACGGCGATCACCCGGGCGGGTCGGGGCAGCGACGAGACGACAAACGACGCCCTGAGCCGGACGCGCAGGCCCATCGGCGGCAGCGTCGCGCACGAGCCGTGCCCGGCCTGGTGGCGGGCCGGGTAGATGAACCCTGCACACGTGTCCGGGACGGTGAAGCGCAGCGCGTGATTGATCACGCCGGCCTTGACCTCGGAGTGGCGCACGAGGC
>DATCPV010000240.1:0-4745 GCA_036569885.1 Gaiellales bacterium
GAGCTCGGGGTTGCCACGCGTGATCGCGTCGCCCTGAGCGGATGAGAAGGCCTCCTGGGCCTTGATTGTCAGCTTCGAGAAGTCCATGGCACCGGGAGTTTGGAGTGTTGGTAAACGACGAGGTCGCGGCGGTAGCTGCGATGTACGCGGGTGAGCTCTCGCCGCAAGTCCTCGGAGGCGGCGGTGAGCTGAGCGCGCAGGGCGGCCATCTCGGCGGCCATCTGGTCCATCGCGTCCTCGAGATCGAGCACGCGCATGGCGCCGGCCAAGTTCATGCCGAGGTCGCCCGTGAGCATCGCGATCTTGTGCAGCCGCTCGACGTCGCGGTCGGAGTAGCGGCGGGTGCCGCCGGGCGTCCGCCGCGGCCGGACGAGCCCCTTGGTCTCGTAGCCGCGGAGCGTCTGGGGGTGCATGCCGGCCAGCTCGGCTGCGACCGAGATCGAGTAGCGGGGATGGTCGTCGGCGGGCCGCATGCTCATGCCGTCTTCTCCGTGAACAGCTTCTGGCGCGGGTCGCCATGGTTTGCGTGCTGAATCTCCTGCAGCCGCTCGAGTGTCTCGCGCTCCTGCTTGGAGAGCTTCGAGGGCACCGCGATCCGCAGCCGCGCCAGCAGGTCGCCGCTGCCGGAGCCGTTCGGCTTGGGGGCCCCGCGGCCCTTCACCCGCAGCAGCTTGCCGTCGGTGCTCCCGGCCGGCACCTTGACCCGCACGGTCTCGCCGTTCGGGGTCGGAAGCTCGACCTGGCCGCCCATCGCCGCCTCGGCGAACGTGACCGGCACGTCGATGACGAGATCGTCGCCATTGCGCACGAAGAGCGGGCTCGCGGTCACCCGCGTGACGACGTACAGGTCTCCCGGCTCGCCGCCGCGGGGTGCGGCCTCGCCCTTGCCCTTGACCTTGATCCGGGTGCCGTCGCGGACGCCGGCGGGGATCCGCACCTGATAGGTCTTGGTCGACCGCACGCGGCCCGAGCCGTGGCAGGTCGGGCACGGGTGCTCGATCACGGTTCCGGCGCCGCCGCAGCGGCCGCACGGCTGATTGATCGAGAAGAACCCCTGGCTCTCGGACGTGACGCCGCGGCCCTTGCAGACCGGGCAGATCGTGGGTGCCGTGCCCGCCGCCGCGCCGGAGCCGTGGCAGGTCGGGCAGGCGTTGGCCTTGTCCACGGGCACACGCACCGTCACGCCCTGCAGGGCGTCCTGGAACGACAGGCTCACCTGCGCCTCCACGTCGGCGCCTCGCCCGGGCGGCGCCGAACCGCGGCCACCGCGGTTGAAGAGGCCGCCGAAGAGGTCGCCCAGGTCGAAGTTGGCGCCCGCTCCGCCGAAGTCGAAGCCCTGGAAGCCGCCGCCCGCGCCCGGGTTCTGGCCGGGCCGGAAGGTGCGGCCGAAGCTGTCGTACTGCTTGCGCCGCTCCGGGTCGGACAGGACGTCGTGAGCCTCGCCGATGGCCTTGAAGCGCTCCTCGGCCGCGGCGTCGCCGGGATTGTGGTCGGGGTGGTAGCGGCGGGCGAGCTTGCGGTAGGCCTTCTTGATCTCGTCGGCGCTCGCCCCCCTCGGCACGCCGAGGGTCTCGTAGTAGTCGGCCACTCTCAGTCCTCGGGCTCCGCCGCCGCCTCGGGCTCCGCCGCAGCGGGGCCGCTGGAGACGACGACGCGGGCGGCGCGCAGGATCCGGTCACCGAGCCGGTACCCCCGCTGCCACACGGCGGCGATCGTGCCCTCGGGATGCTCGGACGCCTGCTGGCCCAGGGCCTCGTGCACGTGCGGGTCGAAGGTCTCGCCCGCCTCGGCCTCGATCTCCTCCAGACCGCGCCGGTGCAGCAGGTCGGCGAGCTGCTGGCGAACGCGGACGACGCCCTCCATCACCGCGGCCTCCTCGTGGTGCTCGGACGCATCCACCGCCCGCTCCAGATTGTCGAGTACGGGCAGAAGGTCGGACACGATGGACTCTCCCGCGCGCTGGGCCAGGGACTCGGAGTCCCTGGCCACGCGCTTGCGGTAGTTGTCGAAGTCGGCCGCGAGGCGGAGCAGGTCGTTGCGGTACTCCTCCGCCTTGCGCCGCGCCTCGTCCAGCTCCGACTCGACCTCGACGGCCTCGAACTCGGCCGATTCCTCGGCCGGGCCCGCGGTGGGCGCGGTCTCGGGGCTCTTCCGCGGCCTCGCGGTCACGTCCGCTCCCCGCTCTCGTCGACCACCTCGGCGTCGACGATCTCCTCGTCACCCGCCTGGTCGGAGCCCGGCGCGGCACCGTCGCCGCCGTCGGTTCCGCCCGACTGGGCCTGCTGGGCCTGCTGGGCCTGCTGGTAGACGACCTCGCCGAGCTTGAACGAGGCCTCGCGCAGCGCCTCGAGCCGCGACCGGATCTCGCCGGCGTCGTCGCCGTCGAGCGACTGGCGCACCGCCTCGAGCTTCGAGCGGATGTCGTTCTTCACCTCGTCGTCGAGCCGGTCCTCGTGCTCCTTGAGCGACTTCTCGGTCGAGTAGGCGACCTGCTCGGCCGTGTTCTTGGCCTCGGCCAGCTCCTTCATGCGGCGGTCGTCCTCGGCGTGCGACTCGGCGTCGCGCACCATCTGGTCGACCTCGGTGTCGGACAGGCCGGAGCCGCCCTGGATCTGGATCTTCTGCTCGTTGCCCGAGCCGAGATCCTTCGCCGAGACATGCATGATCCCGTTGGCGTCGATGTCGAACGTGACCTCGATCTGAGGCACGCCGCGCGGCGCCGGCGGGATGCCGACCAGCTGGAACTTGCCCAGCGTCTTGTTGTAGACGGCCATCTCGCGCTCGCCCTGCAGCACGTGGATCTCGACCGACGGCTGCCCGTCCTCCGCGGTGGAGAAGATCTCCGACTTGCGGGTGGGGATGGTGGTGTTGCGCTCGATCAGCTTGGTGAACACGCCGCCCTTGGTCTCGATCCCCAGCGACAGCGGGGTGACGTCGAGAAGCAGTACATCCTTGACCTCGCCCTTGAGCACGCCCGCCTGGATGGCCGCGCCGATGGCGACGACCTCGTCGGGGTTGACGCCGCGGTGCGGCTCCTTGCCGATCAGGTCCTTGACCTTCTCCTGTACGGCCGGCATGCGCGTCATGCCGCCCACCAGAATGACCTGGTTGATGTCGCCCGCCTTGAGGCCGGCATCTGCGAGCGCCTGCTTCGTAGGGCCGACGGTGCGCTCGACGAGGTCGTGCGTCAGCTCGGTCAGCTTCGCCCGGCTCAGGGTGGCGTCGAGATGCTTCGGCCCGTCCGCGTCAGCGGTGACGAAGGGGAGGTTGATGTTGGTCGACTGCGTGGTGGAGAGCTCGATCTTGGCCTTCTCCGCCGCCTCATAGAGGCGCTGAAGCGCCATCGCGTCCTTGCTCAGGTCGATGCCCTGCTCGCGCTTGAACTCGGCCGCGAGCCAGTCGACGACAGCCTTGTCGAAGTTGTCCCCGCCGAGGTGGTTGTCACCCGACGTGGCCTTGACCTCGAAGACGCCCTCGCCGAGCTCGAGCACCGACACGTCGAACGTGCCGCCGCCGAGGTCGAACACGAGGATCGTCTGGTCGCCCTCCTTGTCGAGGCCGTAGGCGAGCGATGCCGCGGTCGGCTCGTTGATGATGCGCAACACCTCGAGGCCGGCGATCTTGCCGGCGTCCTTGGTGGCGTTGCGCTGGGCGTCGTTGAAGTAGGCGGGGACCGTGATCACGGCCTCACCGACCGTCTCGCCCAGGTATGCCTCTGCGTCGGCCTTCAGCTTCTGCAGGATCATCGCCGAGATCTCCGGCGGCGGAAACACCTTGTCGCCGGCCGAGACGCGAGCGTCCCCATTGGGCCCCGCGACGACCTCGTACGGCACGATCTTCTGCTCCTCGGACACCTCGGCGGCCTTGCGGCCCATGAAGCGCTTGATCGAGAAGACGGTGTTCTTGGGATTCGTCACCGCCTGCCGCTTGGCCGGCGTCCCCACCAGCCGCTGCCCGTCCTTGGTGAACGCGACCACCGATGGGGTGGTGCGGCCACCCTCGGCGTTGGGGATGACGGTGGGCTCCCCGCCCTCCATCACCGCCATGCACGAGTTGGTGGTTCCCAGGTCGATTCCGATCACTTTTGCCATGCGTCTTCAGCTCCTTGCGTTTTTAACACGAAGAAAATCTATGTCGAGTTATAGCAGATCCTGATCGGCGCGGCCATAGGGGCACAGGTCGAGCAGCGGGCACTCCCCGCAGCGGGGCCGGCGAGCGGTGCAGATCGTGCGCCCATGCCGGATCAGGAGCAGGTGGGCCTCGAGCATGCGGTCGGGCGGTGTTGCGGCCGTGACGAGGTCGTGGGCGCGGTCGGCGCTCGTGCCAGGCGGGATCAGGCCGAGCCTGCCGGCGACCCGGTGCACATGCGTGTCCACCGGCATCACCGGCACGCCGAAGCTGAACAGGAGCACACAGCTCGCCGTCTTCACCCCCACCCCGGGGAGGTCCACGAGCCAGGCGATGGCATCCGCCGGCGCGAGGTCGCCGAGCCACTCCAAGTCGGGCCGGCCGCCGGCCGAGACGCGCATGAGGACGGCCTGGATCCGCGGCGCCTTCTGGTCGGCCAGACCGCCCGGGCGCAGGACGTCGGCCAGCGCGGCCGGATCGGCGTCACGCACCTCGTCCCAGGTCGGGAACCGCTCGCGCATGGCGGTGTTGGCCCGGTCGCGATTCACGTCGCTCGTGTTCTGGCTGAGGATGGTCAGCACCAGCTCGTCGACGGCCGGCAGGCGGCGGTGGCCCGC
>DATCPV010000241.1:0-2025 GCA_036569885.1 Gaiellales bacterium
CCCGATGACGTGCTCGCGCGCGTGCGCGGCCGCTACATCTCGACCCTGCACCTGCTCGACCCGGACGAGTACGCCGCCGGCCTGCGACAGCTCGAGGCCGAGGTCCGGGCGCGCCAGGAGCCATTCGCCTACTCGCTCGAGTGGGCGCTCCTCACGGCTCGCCGAGGATAGCCCGCATGCCCTCGGCGAAGGCCGTCGCCCCGCCGTTGGCGGGATGACGGACGTACGTGGCCGACGCGCCGAGCACCGACTCGGCGATCCGTCCGACCGCGACGATGGTCGCCGGCCGCACCAGGGCGATCAGACGCTCGGCGAACGCGGCCCCGGCCGCGACCTCGGCGACCGTCGGGCGGCGGTTGGACAGCGGAACGCCCGGCCGGTGGGGATGGGTGGGAACGGTGTTCCAGAGGATCACCCGCCGCTCTGCGCCGAGCTCGCCCAGCACCCGGTGCACGATCGTGCCCGAGGGCTCGCTCCAGCGGCGGGCGGAGCAGCTCGAGCGGTAGGGGTCGCCCCACCGCTGCAGGTCGCGCTCGGACGTAAAGGCGATGCCCGACCAGCGCATGCCCTGGTAGCCGCCGGCCTCGCCCAGCGCGACGATGTCGGCAGCCGCCCGCTCGTGTAGGTAGGCGCGCAGGTTCGCGAGCCGGATCGCCGCACCACCGGCGACGTCGTCCGGCCCGGTGGCGGCGTACTGGTTGAAGGTGGCCCCGATGCGGGCGCGGGCCAGGTCGGCGAGGAGGACGTCCATCGGCGAAGCTTTCCACGCCTCCCCGTCCGGCACGGCTGGTATCCTCCTTTGCGTTGGCGGCGCGAGACGCCGTCACGGCAGAGTGTCACCTTTAAGTCCGTGCCCAGTGAGGCCGGGAAGGAGCATGTGCATGTCCGCCACCGAGGCCGAACGCGTACTGCTGGACGAGGACGACCTCCAGCGCACGCTCCGCCGCATCGCGCATGAGATCGTCGAGGGCCACCCGGACATCGCGGCGCTCGTGCTGGTGGGCATCTACACGCGCGGCGTCACCATCGCCCAGCGCCTGCGCACGCTGATCGAGCAGTTCACCGGCACCGCGCCCGCAACCGGCGCCCTGGACATCACGTTCTACCGCGACGACGTCACCGTCCGCAGCGGCGAGCAGCGCGCCCACCCGCAGCCGGTGGTGAAGGCGACCCGGCTCGACTTCCCGCTCGAGGGCAAGTCGGTGGTCGTGGTCGACGACGTCCTGTACACCGGCCGCACGATCAGGGCGGCGATCGAGGCCCTCTTCGACTACGGCCGGCCGCAGCGGGTGCAGCTCGCGGTGCTGGTCGACCGCGGCCACCGCGAATTGCCGATCCGGCCGGACTACGTCGGCAAGAACCTGCCCACCGCCCGCGCCGAGCGGGTCAACGTGGAGCTGATCGAGGTCGACGAGCTCGACCGCGTCTTGCTCATCCATCCCGAGTAGGAGCATTGTGGAGCTCTTTCCCCCAAGCCAGCCGCAGGCCCGCCGCCACCTGATCTCGGTGGCCGACCTCGACCGCGACGACGTCGAGCGCATCCTCACCACCGCCGAGAGCTTCGAGGCGGTCATGCACCGCGACCTGAAGAAGGTGCCCACCCTGCGCGGGCGCACCGTGATGACGGTCTTCTTCGAGTCGTCGACCCGCACCAGTTCGTCGTTCGAGCTCGCGGCCAAGCGGCTCTCGGCCGACGTGGTCAGCCTGAAGGCGGCCGGATCGAGCGTCGACAAGGGTGAATCGCTGCGCGACACCATCCAGACGCTCTCCGCCTATGACCCCGACGTGATCGTCATCCGCCACGCGGCGGTCGGCGCGGCCGCCCGGGTCACGCAGTCGACCGCCGCCCACGTGGTGAACGCCGGCGACGGCTGTCACCAGCACCCCACGCAGTGCCTGCTCGACCTCTACACGATCCGCGCCATCCGCGGCACGCTCGACTCGCTCCACGTCGCCATCGTCGGCGATGTCACCCACTCGCGGGTGGCCCGCTCCAACATCCAGGGCCTGCTCATGCTCGGCGCG
>DATCPV010000242.1:0-8723 GCA_036569885.1 Gaiellales bacterium
CGGCGAGCAGCTCGCCCGCCTCGTCGGCGGGCACGTCGGGGACGATCAGGGCATCGGCCCCCGCGGCCGCGGCGTCGGCGCAGAATCGGCGCTCGCCATAGGCCATCACCGGGCTCGCATAGGTCATCGGCACGAGCGGAACGGCCACCCGCGCCCGCACCGCCGCAAGCACCTCGAGCGCCCTCCGGGTGGTCATGCCGGCGGCCAGCGACCGCTGGCCTGCCCGCTGGACCGTCGGGCCGTCGGCCAGCGGATCGGAGTAGGGGATGCCGATCTCGAGCAGGCCGGCCCCGCCCTCGACCGCGGCCGCGGCCAGCTCGGCGGTGTCGGCGTCGGCCATCAGGTAGACCGAGACGACCGGGGGCGAGAGCCTCATGCGCCCTCGACCGCCTCCACCGTGTCCACGTCCTTGTCGCCGCGCCCCGAGAGCCCGACGAGCCACACCTCGCCCGGCTGGGCCGACCGCAGCGCGAGCGCCAGCGCGTGGGCCGACTCGAGCGCCGGGATGATGCCCTCACGCTCGCACAGCAGGTGGAATGCCGCCAGGGCGTCGGCATCGGTCACCGGCTCATAGGCGGCCCGGCCCGACTCCTTGAGGTAGGAGTGCTCCGGGCCGACGCCGGGGTAGTCGAGCCCGGCGGAGATGGAGTGGCTCTCGAGCACCTGACCGTCCTCGTCGGCCAGCACGTACGAGCGCGAGCCGTGCAGCACCGACACCCGACCCTTCGAGAGCGTGGCGGCGTGGCCGCGGTCGTCACCGCCCGCCTCGGCGCCGTAGAGCCGCACCGAGGTGTCGGCCAGGAACGGGTGGAAGAGGCCGATCGCGTTGGAGCCTCCGCCGACGCACGCTGCGACGGCGTCCGGCAGCCGGCCCTCGCGCTCGAGCATCTGCGCCCGGGCCTCGCGGCCGATCACCGCCTGCAGGTCGCGCACCAGCATCGGGTAGGGGTGCGGGCCGGCGGCCGAGCCGATCAGGTAGTGCGTGGTCTCGACGTTGGTGATCCAGTCGCGGATCGCCTCGTTCATGGCGTCCTTGAGGGTGCCCGAGCCGGCACTGACGGGCACCACCTCGGCGCCCAGCATGTGCATGCGGACGACGTTTGGGTGCTGGCGGCGGATGTCCTCCTCGCCCATGTAGACGTGGCAGTCGAGGCCGAAGCGGGCGCACACGGTGGCCGCGGCGACGCCGTGCTGGCCGGCGCCCGTCTCGGCCACGATCCGGCGCTTCCCCAGCCGCACGGCCAGGAGGGCCTGGCCGACCGCGTTGTTGATCTTGTGCGCCCCGGTGTGGTTCAGGTCCTCGCGCTTGAGCCAGATGCGGGCGCCGGTCGGCTGCCCCAGCCGCTCGGCCAGGTAGACGGGGGTCGGCCGGCCGACGTAGTCGCGTCCCAGCCGCTCGACCTCGGCGGCAAACGCCGGGTCGGCCGATGCCAGCCGGTAGCCCTCGGCGAGCTCGTCCAGGGCGCCCATCACGGTCTCGGGCACGAACCGGCCGCCGAAATCGCCGAAGCGGCCGCGCTCGTCGGGGAGGATGGCGGTCATGGCGCCTCCTTTGCGGTGCGGACGAACGCCCGCACGCGGTCGTGATCCTTGACGCCGGGCGCCGACTCGACCCCGCGGGCCGTGTCGACCGCCCAGGGGTGGGCCGCGGCGATGGCTGCAGCGACGTTCTCGGGATCGAGGCTTCCGGCCAGGATCACCGGCTGGCGCACGCCCGCCGCAAGCCGCCAGTGCGCCCGCAGCTGCTCGGCATCCGGGCGCGACCCGTAGGGCAGGTCGAGCAGCACCGGCACCGCGTCGGGGATGTCCGCCGGCGGCGTGCCCCGGCTGGCCACGATCGTGTCACGGAAGTGTGCCGGGGTGTCATAGGTCTGCAACAAATCGAACCCCGACACCAACCGGGGACTGTCCCCGGTTGCGACCACCGCGACCGTGCGCACCGTGGCGGGGACGCGGGCGGCCAGCTCGCGGGCCCGGTCGGGGTCGATGTGGCGCGGGGTGCCGGGCACCAGGATGAAGCCGACCAGGTCGGCGCCGGCGGCAACGGCGGCGTCCACATCCTCAGCCCGGGTGAGGCCGCAGATCTTGACGAGGGTCATCGCGGCACCCCGGTCAGCTCGGCCAGGAGCTGCGGCCGGCGCATGAGCGCCGTCCCCACCAGCACCGCGTCTGCGCCGGCATCGCGGGCCGCCTCGACATCGGCGCGCGAGCCGATGCCCGACTCGGCCACCCGCACCACGGTGCGCGGGATCGAGGCGACGAGCTCGAGCTGGCGGTCGCGGTCGATCGCGAGCGAGTCGAGGTCACGCGCGTTCACGCCGACGACGTGTGCATCGAGCCCGAGCGCCCGCTCGACCTCGGCGGCGGAGTGGGCCTCGACCAGCGCATCCATCCCCAGGAGCTCGGCGGCCTGCAGCAGCCGGCGGGCCTCGTCGTCGCTCACCAGGGCCAGGATCACCAGAATCGCGTCGGCCCCGGCCAGGCGCTGGGCCGCGACCTGCTCGGTGAACACGGTGAAGTCCTTGGCCAGCGCGGGCAGTTCGGCCGCCCGCCGCGCGGCCGCCAGGTCGCCGAGGCTGCCGGCGAAGTCGCGCTCGGCGCACAGCACCGACATCGCCGCGGCGCCGCCGGCGGCGTAGGCGCGGGCGGTCTCGGCGACGTCGGCTGCGGGTGCGATCGAGCCCTGCGACGGCGACGCCCGCTTGATCTCGGCCACGACGGTGATGTCCGGACCGGCCGTGAGCGCCTCGGCGAAGCCGCGGGCGGGCTCGGGCGCGGCCCGGCGGATGTCGCCGGAGAGCTGGGTCAGGTAGCCGCTCACGCCGCCTCCGGCGCGCGCGCCCGGGTGAACGCGACCAGCTCGTGAAGCTTGGCGAGCGCCGCCCCTGAGTCGATGGTCTCGACCGCGAGCTCGATGCCCCGCTCGATCTCGGGCACCACTCCGCCGACGGTGAGCGCCGCGGCGGCGTTCAGGATGACCGCGTCACGGCGCGGGCCCCTCTCGCCGTCGAAGACGGTCAGGATCACGGCGGCGTTCTGGGCCGGGTCGCCGCCGCAGCAGAGGTCGTCGGGGCTGCCGGGCCCCGCGCCGGTCGAGAGCGGCCGCGGGTCGAGCGTGTAGGTGCGCACCTCGCCGGCCCGCACCTCGGACACCAGGTTCTCGCCGGTCGGGGTGAGCTCGTCCAGGCCGCCCGCTCCGTGCACCACCATCGCGTGCTCGGTGCCGAGCTTGGCCAGCACATGGGCGATCGGCTCCACCAGGCTCGCCGAGTACACGCCCACGACCTGCCGCAGGGCACCCGCCGGGTTGGTCAGCGGCCCGAGCAGGTTGAAGACCGAGCGGATGCCGAGCTCGCGCCGCACGGCCCCAGCATGGCGCATGGCCGGGTGGTGGGCCTGGGCGAAGAGGAACCCGAACCCGACCGTGTCGATGCACTCCGCCACGTCCTGCGGGCGCAGGTCGATGCGGACGCCGAGGGCCTCGAGCACGTCGGCCGACCCCGTCTTGGACGAGATCGCGCGGTTGCCGTGCTTGGCCACCGCGGCGCCTGCGCCGGCCGCCACCAGGGCGGCCGACGTCGAGATGTTGAACGTGTTCATGCCGTCGCCCCCGGTGCCGCAGGTGTCCACGAGGTCGGTCCGGGACGGCCGCGCGGGCGTGACGTGCGCCCGCATCGCCCGCGCGCACCCGGCGATCTCGTCGGGCGTCTCGCCCTTGACCCGCAGCGCCACCATGAAGGCGGCGATCTGGGCCGGCGAGGCATCGCCGCTCATCACCTGCATCATGGCGATGTGCGCCTCCTCGGCCGAGAGGTCGTGCCCCTCGACGAGCGCGCGGATCGCATCGGTGATCACGGTCGCCCCTCCTCCATCGCCAGGAAGTTCCCGATGACGGTGCGCCCGTGCGGGGTCAGCACCGATTCGGGGTGGAACTGTACGCCGTGGACGGCGTGCGTCCTGTGGCGCACGCCCATCACCTCGCCGTCGGGCGTGCGTGCGGTCACGACCAGCTCCTCCGGGACGGCGCCCACGACGGCCAGCGAGTGGTAGCGGCCGGCCTCGAAGGGACTCGGGATGCCGGTGTAGAGCTCCGAGCCGTCGTGGCTCACCTGATCCGGCTTTCCGTGCACGATCCGGCCCGCGCGGCCGATCACGCCGCCGTAGAGCTCGCAGATCACCTGGTGGCCGAGGCACACGCCCAGCACCGGGATCCGGCCCGCGGCCCGGGCGATCAGGTCGGCCGAGACGCCCGCGGCGGCAGGCGTTCCCGGGCCGGGGGAGACGACCAGGTGGGTCGGGTTCCAGCGGTCGGCCTCCTCGGGCGAGACGGCGTCGTTGCGCTCGACCCGCACCTCCGCCCCGGCCGTCGCGATGTAGTCGACCAGGTTGTAGGTGAACGAGTCGTAGTTGTCCAGCACGAAGACCCGCGCGGCGCTCATCGCCCGTACGCCCCCGTCTCGGCCCGGTCGATTGCGGCGCCCAGGGCGGCCACCTTGTTCATCGCCTCCTGATACTCCTCGCCGGGGTCGGAGTCGGCCACGACGCCGCCCCCGGACTGCAGGTAGGCGATGCCGGCGCGCAGCACCATCGTGCGAAGCGCGATGCAGGTGTCCATGTCGCCTCCGAAGCCCAGATACCCGACCGCGCCCGCGTAGGCGCCGCGGCGGCGGCCCTCGAGCTCCGAGATGATCTGCATCGCCCGCACCTTTGGGGCTCCCGACACGGTGCCGGCCGGGAACGTGGCCCGCAGCAGGTCGACAGCATCCCGCCCAGGCGCGATCCTGCCGAACACGCGCGAGACGATGTGCATCACGTGCGAGTAGCGCTCGACGTCCATGAACCGCTCGAGCCTCACCGAGCCCGGCACGCACACCCGGCCGAGGTCGTTGCGGGCGAGGTCGACCAGCATCACGTGCTCGGCCCGGTCCTTCTCGGACTCCATCAGTTCGGCGGCCAGCGCGTCGTCGGCGGCCGGATCGGCGCCGCGCGGCCGGGTGCCCGCGATCGGGCGCAGCTCGCAGGTGCCGTCGATCCCGAGCCGGACGTGCGTCTCGGGGGACGAGCCGATCAACTGGAACTCGCCCATGTCGAGCAGGAACATGTACGGCGAGGGGTTGACCGTGCGCAGCGCCCGGTAGATCGCGAAGGCCGACGCCTCGGTGTGCCGGCGCACGCGCTGGGAGGGGACGATCTGAAACGCGTCGCCGGCGGCGATGTGGAGCTTCGCCCGCTCCACGGCGGCCATGAAGCCCTCGCGCGTCATGTCGGCGGCGCGGTCACCCGCCGGCACCGCGGCGACCGGCGGGGCGGCCGCGGGCGCGTCCAGCGCGGCCACCACCCGTTCGACCTCCGGCCGGGGGCCGGTGATGGTCATGGTGCGGCGGACGTGATCGAAGCCGACCGATGTCGAGGCCAGGAGGAAGCGCATCACCGGCAGCCCCGCGTCGGCGGCGGTGGCGGCCGGCAGCGGCACCGGCTCGAGCTGGGTCACCCAGTCATAGCTCAGGAAGCCGACCGCGCCGCCCAGGAACGGTGGCTGGCCCGTGGCCGGCCCCGGCCGGGTCGCGGCGAATGCCGCCGCCGCCTCGAGCGAGTCGGCGGTGGGCAGGCCCGCGCCCAGGAACGAGTGGCGGCCGACCTGCTCGCCGCGCTCGACGGACTCGAGCAGGAAGGCGGGTGCGCCCAGCGCCTCGCGCAGGCGCAGGTATGCGCCGACCGGCGTGACCAGGTCGGCGGGCAGCTCGCGGGTGTCCAGATCCTCGTTCATGACCACAAAAAAAGCCTCCCGCCGGATGGCGGAGAGGCCGAGTGCGAAGCGCGGATGCCGTGGCAGAGCTAGCGGGCCGCACCTCGCACGCATCGCCACCACCATGTTCCGCAGGTCGTCATTTCGGCCTTGACTATGCTGCATCGGCGTCCGGTCGTCAAGTCGGAAAGGATCGTAGTTGCCCCGCACCGTCGTCCTCGGCACCGCCCGCACACCCTTCGCAAAGCTCGGCGGGGGCCTGGCGTCTCTGCCCGCTCCCAGCCTCGGGATCGCCGCTGCCGGCGCCGCCCTGGAACGCTCCGGCGTCGCCGCGGCCGACGTCGGCTACGTGATCATGGGCCAGGTGCTGCAGGCCGGGTCGGGCCAGATCCCGTCCCGCCAGGTCTCGGTCGGCATCGGCCTTGGGCCCACGGTCGGCTCCGAGACGGTCAACAAGGTGTGCGCCTCGGGGATGCGGGCCGCCACGCTTGCCGACGTGCTGATCCGGGCCGGGGAGCACGACGTGATCGTCGCGGGTGGGATGGAGAGCATGTCCAACGCCCCCTACCTGCTGCCCAGGGCCCGGTTCGGCTACACGTTCGGCGACGGCGTCCTGGTCGACTCGATGACCTCCGACGGCCTCACCTGCACCTTCGACGGCCTGATCATGGCCGAGCAGAACTCGGTGGTGTCGGCCGAGGTGGGCATCACCCGCGCCCAGCAGGACGCGTGGGCGCTGCGCAGCCACGAGCGCGCGATTGCGGCCATCGACGCCGGCCGGCTCGCCGCCGAGATCGTGCCGGTGACAGTACGCGGCCGCCGCGGCGACACCGTCGTCGACACCGACGAGGGCCCGCGCCGCGACACCTCCGCCGAGCGTCTGGCGGCGCTGCCGCCCGTGTTCTCAAAGGACGGCGCCACCACCGCCGGAAACGCGCCCGGGGTGAACGACGGCGCGGCCGCGCTGGTGCTCGCATCCGAGGACTGGGCGGCCGAGCGCGGCCTCGTGCCGCTGGCCGTCATCCGCTCGGCCGGGTACGTGGCCGACGACTACGCCTACCTGGTGCGGACGCCCGCAGGCGCGACGGAGGTGGCGCTCGCGAAGGCCGGTCTCGCGGTTTCGGACATCGACCTGCTCGAGGTGAACGAGGCGTTCTCGTCGGTCGCCCTGAACACCATCGACCTGCTCGGCATCGATCCCGACCGGGTCAACGTGAACGGCGGCGCGGTCGCACTCGGCCACCCGATCGGCGCCTCCGGGGCGCGGCTGCTGGGCACGCTCGTGCATGAGCTTCGCCGCCGCGGCGGCGGCATCGGAGTCGCGGCCATCTGCTCGGGGGCCGCCCAGGGCGACGCCACGGTGCTCGAGGTGTTTGCCGGGTGACGCGGCTCTGCGTGGTGGGCGCGGGGCAGATGGGCTCGGGAATCGCGCAGGTGGCGGCGGTGGCGGGGTACGACGTGACGCTCGTGGATGTCTCGCCGGCGCAGCTCGACCGCGCCCGGTCGGGCATCGAGCGCTCGCTGGCCAAGCTCGTCTCGAAGGGATCGGTCGATGCCGGGGCCGCCGAGGCGGCCGTCGCCCGGATCGCGCCGGCGGCCGAGGCTGTGCCGGCCGACCTCGCCATCGAGGCCGCCACCGAGGACGTGGCCCTCAAAGAGCGCATCTTCCGCGGCCTGGACGAGGCCGCCGGGCCCGATGCCGTGCTCGCAACCAACACCAGCTCGATCCCGATCACCCGGCTGGCGGCGGTCACGTCGCGGCCCGAGCGGGTGGTGGGGATGCACTTCATGAACCCGGTTCCGCTGATGCCGCTCGTGGAGCTGATCCGCGGTCTCGACACCTCAGACGAGGCCGCCGCCTACGTCCGCGCCGCGGCCGAGCGGATGGGCAAGACGGTGGCCGAGGCGCACGACCATCCCGGGTTCATCTCCAACCGCATCCTCGTGCCGATGATCAATGAGGCCGTCTACTGCCTGATGGAGGGCGTCGGCGACCGCGACTCGATCGACACCGTCATGCACCTGGGCATGAACCATCCGCTGGGCCCGCTGCGGCTCGCCGACCTGATCGGCCTGGATACCTGCCTGGCGATCATGGAGGTTCTCCACCACGGCCTTGGCGACGACAAGTACCGGCCCTGTCCGTTGCTGCGAAGCTATGTCGAGGCGGGCCGGCTGGGCCGCAAATCCGGACGGGGGTTCTATGAATACAGTGACTGACCCGGGCGTGAGCACCGTGCTCGAGGCGAACTGGTACGAGAGCTTCTTCGACGAGCACTGGCTCGTGATCTCGAGCCAGACGCACTCCCAGGAGCGCAGCGCGGCCGAGGCCGAGTTCCTGATCGCCGAGCTGGGGCTCGAGACGGGGCAGCGCGTGCTCGACCTGCCCTGCGGTCACGGCCGCCACAGCATCGAGCTGGCCCAGCGAGGGCTGCGCGTGGTGGGCGTCGACCTGAACGACGCCCCGCTCGAGATGGCCCGCGAGGAGGCGCGGGAAGCCGGCGTGCAGCTCGACCTGCGCCGAATGGACATGCGCGCGATCGAGTTCCGTGAGGAGTTCGACGCCGTCATCAACATATGGACCTCGTTCGGCTACTTCGAGACCGAGGCGGAAGACAAGCAGGTGCTGGAGCGGGCCTGGCGGGCGCTTCGGCCCGGCGGCGCGCTGGTCATCGAGACGATCAACCTGTACGGCGTGCTGCGCCGGTTCGAGCCCCGGGCCTGGCACGAGCTCGGCGACGGCCGAGTCCTGCTCGAGGAGCGGGCATTCGATCCGTGGGCCGGGCGCATGCACTCGAGCTGGACGCTGGTGGAGCCGTCGGGGGAGCGGATCGCGATGGCGTTCGCCAACCGCGCATACACGCTTGTCGAGCTCAGCAAGATGCTGGTCGAGGTCGGGTTCGACGTCGATCACGCGTGGGGCGATTTCCGCGGTTCCGACTAGGCGGTGGACAGCCGCCGCATGATCGTGCTCGCC
>DATCPV010000243.1:0-1888 GCA_036569885.1 Gaiellales bacterium
GGCGAGCACCGTCCAGATCCATGACGGTCCGCGTGACAGCACCATCGCCCCGCCGATCCCGAGTGCGATCAACACCACGATGTACACCGGGCGGCTGACCCTGAGCGTTGGCACGCCGCGAGTGTACCAAGGGCCTCAGTAGCGCCACCGATACGCCGCCGCCAGCTCGTCCTCCGAGAGCGAGCCGTGCGTCTCCCACTCCCGCCGCCGCACGGCCACGAATGCGTCGTGCAGCACGTCTCCCAGCACGCGTCGCGCGAGCGCGCTGGCCTCGAAGCGGTCGGTGGCCTGGTGCAGGGTGCTTGGCAGCCGGGCGATGCCGTGGCGCTCGAGCTCGGCCGCGGTGAGCGACGCCGGGTCGTCCTGCATGGGATCCGGGAGAGGGGCATCGCGCTCGACGCCGTCGAGTGCGGCTCCGGCAACCAGGGCCACAGCCAGATACGGGTTCGCGCCGCCGTCGCCGACCTTGACCTCGAAGTTGGCCGACCGCTCGCGGCTCGTGATGGTGCCGGGGATGAACCGCACCGCCGCCTCGCGGTTCTCGACGCCCCAGCAAGCGTAGGCACCCGCCCAGTGGTGCGGCTGGAGGCGGACATAGGCGGCCGGGCTCGGAGCCAGCACGGCCAGGAGCTCGGGCAGTGCGGTGACGACGCCCGCCAGCGCGGCGGCCCCGGCGCGCGTCGTCCCGGCCGCGCGGTCGCCGCCCTGGAGCAGGTTGCGCCCGTCGCGCCAGACGCTCAGGTGCAGATGGCAGCCGTTTCCGACCTCGCCGGGGAAGACGACAGGCGCGAAGCTCACCTCGAGCCCGTGGCGGCGGGCTGCGAACCGCATCTGGGTGCGGACGAAGACAAGGTCGTCGGCGGCCCCGAGCGGGTCACGTGGAGCGATCGAGACCTCGAACTGGCCGGGTGCGTACTCGGGGTGGAACTGCTCGACCTCGATGCTCGCCGTCTCGAGGGCGTCGACCAGGTCGAGCAGGAACCCGTCGATCAGCGAGAGGGCGCGCGTGCTGTAGCCCGGCCCGGTGTGGGCCGGCCGGCCCTCGGGATCGACCAGCGTCGCCTCGATCTCGAAGGTCGCCCGCAGCTCGATGCCGGCGGCGGCAGCCGCCTCTACGACCCGCTTGAGCGCGTCGCGCTGGCACGCCGGCACGGGCTCGAGCTCCTGGCTCATCTGATCCACCGGCGCCCACGCCCAGCCCGGCACGGCCGTCAGCACGCGGGCGGCGGCGAGGTCGGGGATCAGGCGCATGTCCCCGCTCGGGTTGTCGAAGGGCGGCACATCGGCGAAAAGGTCGTCCGTGCCGGCGGCGGCCCAGATGTAGGCCATGCCGACGCCGTTTGCCGCGACCCGCTCGAGCCGGCCGATCGGCACGGCCTTGACCCGGGTGATGCCGCCGTTGTCGACCATCGTCATGGCCAGCGCCCGCACCCCCGCGGCCTCGAACCGGTCGCGCGCCGGCTGCGCAGCCGCGCTCACCCGGCCGCGCCCAGCCCGTGCAGCCGCCGGGCGTTCCCGGCCAGGACGCCCGCCCCGATCCGGCGCGCCGCGTCCCGATTCAGCTGCCCGCGCGCAACTCCGGTCTCGAGCACCCGTGTGAGCGCCTCACGTGCGAGCAGCGCCGAGAGCCAGATCACCTCGGGCTCGCTGGCCTCGTCGGAGCCGTACATGACCTTTGCCGGCGGCGCGAGACCGAGCAGGATCTCGAGCCGGCTGTCGATGGCGAGGCTCGCCCACGGCGTCGAGAGCGACGTGTCCAGGTAGACGTGGGGGAGGATCGACGCGACGAACGCGCCCTCCTCGACCCACGGCCAGCCCGAGTGGATCAGGACGATCGGCTGGTTCATGTGCGCCGAGAGGAGCGGGAACAGGTCGGACGGCCGGGCGT
>DATCPV010000244.1:0-3069 GCA_036569885.1 Gaiellales bacterium
ATCGACGCCGTAGTGCGCCGACCAGGCATCGATCGCCGCGGTCACCGACCAGAGTCCGGTCGCCACGGGCGCCGAGCGCCTGGCGTGCGCGTGCGCCGGCACGCGCAGGGTGATCCCGGCCAGCAGAATCCCGTTTCGGCGCAGCCCGTTCGCGCGGGCGAGCCGGTGGATGCCGACGCCGAAGCGAGCCGCGATCCCCGTCAGCGTGTCGCCGGGGACGTGGCGGTACGTCGAGGACGTGCTGATCGGCCACCCCGTCGCCCGCACCGGCGACGGGGACATTCGCATCGGCGTCGCCCTCCTGCACCACCTGATGGTGGACTTCGGCGGGAACACGGAGCTGGCCGTGGCCGCGTACTACCAGGGCGAACGCTCGGTGCGCGCGTTCGGGATGTTCCCCGAGACCGTCTGGTATGTGAACAACGTGATGGCCCTACGGGGACGAGTCTAGGCGGGCTCGCGCAGGGCGGCCACCCGGGCGTCGGCGTTACGGCGGAGCGTCTCGCACACCTGGCCGCACAGGACGAACACGGCCGGATCCGAGACCGCGTAGAAGCAGTGCAGACCATCACGGCGACGGCGCACGACGCCGGCGTCGGCGAGCAGGGCCAGGTGCTTGGAGACGTTGGCCTGGCTGCAGCCGAGGTCTTGCGCGAGGCCGCCCACGCTGCGCTCGCCGTCCGAGAGCAGGTCGAGCAGGCGCAGCCGGGTAGGCTCCGCCAGGAGCCGGAACCGGTCGGCGATGGCCGAGGCCATCGCGGGGCTGAGCGGTCGGGGGAGTGCCACTTGCGAAAGTGTACCGCATGTGCAACCATATAGCTATCTAGTTGAATATGCTTCCTGAAGGAGCCTGTGTGTCCAGCATCGAGATCACCAAGACCAACTTCCAGACGGAAGTCGTTGAGTCTGACGTCCCCGTTCTCCTCGACCTGTGGGCGGCCTGGTGTGGGCCTTGCCGCATGGTCTCGCCCATCGTGGACGAGCTTGCGGGCGACTACGCCGGCCGGATCAAGGTCGGCAAGGTCGACGTCGACGCGGAGCCAGAGCTCGCCGGCACGTTCGGCGTCTCGAGCATCCCGACCCTGCTCCTGCTCAAGGCAGGAGAGGTCGTGGAGCGAGCGGTCGGCGCCCGCCCGAAGGCGCAGCTCGCCCAGGCCCTGCGCCTCGACGAGCACGTCACCGCCGCAGCCTAAGCGCGCGGCGCGGATCACCGCGTGGCCGGCGCCGCCAGGGCAGCATCGACGGCGTCGGCATCAGCGGGGATTGCGATCGTCTCGACCATCGGAGCGACCGCCTCGATCGTCTTGAGGCCGTCGCCGGTGATGTAGGCGACCACCGTCTCCCCCGCGCCGATCTCTCCCCGTTCGGCCAGGCGCCGCAGCACCGCCGTCGTGACCCCGCCGGCCGTCTCGGTGAAGATGCCGGTCGTGCGGGCGAGCAGGCGCATGCCCGCGACGATCTCATCGTCGCCGGCAGCCTCGATGCTGCCCCCGGTGCGGCGGGCGACTCCGAGGGCGAACACCCCATCGGCGGGGTTGCCGATCGCAAGCGACTTGGCGATCCCCGTCGGGCGCACGGGCACGACCTCGTCGGCGCCGAGCGCGAACGCGGCCGCGACCGGCGAGCACCCCTCGCCCTGGGCGCCGTGCATCACCGGCGCCGGGCCGGGCTCGATGAGGCCCGCCGCGCGGCCCTGCTCGAACCCCTGCAGGATCTTGGTGTAGAGCGAGCCCGAGGCGATCGGTGCGACCACCCGGTCGGGCGCGCGCCAGCCGAGCTGCTCGGCCGTCTCGAGAGCGATCGTCTTTGAGCCCTCGGCGTAGTAGGCGCGCATGTTCACGTTCACGAACGCCCACGGCCGCTCGTATGTCAGCTCCGAGCAGAGCCGGTTGACGTCGTCGTAGGAGCCGTCGACCACGAACACCGTGGCCCCATAGGCGGCCGCGGCGATGATCTTCTCGCGCTCGAGATCGGCGGGGATGAAGATGTAGGTCGGCAGGCCCAGCGCCGCCCCGGCGGCGGCGGTCGCGCCGGCCAGGTTGCCCGTCGACGCGCAGGCGAGCGCCTCGTAGCCGAGCTCGACGGCCTTGGCCGCCGCCACCGCCACGACCCGGTCCTTGAACGAATGCGTCGGGTTCGACGTCTCGGTCTTGATGTAGAGCTCGCACTCGAGCCCGAGCTCGGCCGCCAGCCGGTCGGCCCGGATCAGCGGCGAGCACCCCACCGGGAGGCCGCGCTCGGGCGGCGCCACCGGCAGGAAGTCGGCGAACCGCCACAGCGTCCGCGGTCCGGCCTCGACGCTGGCGCGCGCCACCGGCTCCGACTCGTCGAAGCGCACTTCGAGCGGCCCGAAGCAGCGGTCGCACGCAAACAGCGCCTCCAGCGGGTACCCGGCCCCACATCCCTTGCAGGCGAGATGACTTGCCTTCATGATCGATCCCCTACGTTCGGGCCGCCGCCGAAGCGGACGGCCGTTTCCACATCGTCCGGGATCACCGATCCCGCCGGATTTGGCACCTTTCCCACTGACCGGGATGGTTGCCGAGGCTTCACAGGGCCGGTCCCTCCGCCTCTCTGGATGCGACGCCGGGGATCGCCCCGGCGGGTGCGCAAACTACTCGGCCCATCGTATCCGGCCGTCGCGGGAAGCGGCAAACCGGAACCGGTGGAAGATCCCGGTGCGGTCGGGCGTCTGGTGGACATGTTCGCCAACTCGACCACCCATCGGGAACTCTCTCGCCTCCGCCAGGCCGAACTCGAGGCACAGGCCAGGCACACCGATCTCATCCGTCGCGCGCGGGCGGGCCAGCTGCAGCCGGAACTGCGTCAGGGCCGCCGTTTCGAGCAGCGCGCGCGTGCGGCCACGCTCCTGCGTGGCCGGCCGGCGCCCATCTGAGGGCTTGCCGGCCCCGGCCTGGTGGCCGCCAGCCACACCCCTCGGCTAGGCGGCCGCCTCGGCCGGTTCCCGCGCCACCGCAACGCCCGCTAGCGCCGCCAGCCGGCGGTCGGACTGCGCAGCGGCCCAGACGGCGAAGGTGCCGTCGGCCGGCCGCTCGGCGGCGTACGCCC
>DATCPV010000245.1:0-3210 GCA_036569885.1 Gaiellales bacterium
CGCAGGCACTGCTCGCAGTGGCCGCAGTAGGGCGCCCAGGACAGGGCGACGTGGTCGCCGACCGCGAGCGCCGAGACGCCCTCGCCGACCTCCTCGACCACGCCCGCACCCTCGTGCCCGAGCACCGCAGGGCAGGGCACCTCGATCGAGCCGTCAAACGCGTTCAGGTCGTCGCTGCAGACGCCGCTCGCGTGCAGGCGCACGCGCACCTCGCCCGGCCCGGGAGGCGCCAGGTCGAGCTCGACCACCCGCAGGCGCGTCCCGACCGCCGGCAGAAGCGCCGCGCGGGTGGTGACCGACTCAGCCATCCGCTCCCGCTCCCACCAGCCGCTCGAGGTCGCGCTCGAGGCCGGATTCGCCCACCTCGACCACCTCGAGCGGCAGGCCGATCCGGTCGGCCGCCGCCCGCGCCCGGGCGAGCAGCGCCGGCGTCGGCCGCTGGGCCAGATACACGACCCGGCGGTAGTTGCCGAAGTAGGCGTCGCGCAGCTCGGGGTGGCGATCGAGGCCGAGCGAGCGCACCACGGTGCGGTCGAACGTGCGGGCCAGGAAGTCGGTGAGAAAGTACGTGCCGGGCTCCTCGCGCAGCGCGGCGCGCACCTCGGCGCGGGCGAACACGTCGTAGCAGTGGTCGCCGGAAAGCCGCTCGAGCCCCAGCTCGTCGACGGCGCCCATGCTGCCGCAGTCGGCGTAGCCCAGGACGACCCGGTCGTACTGCGACCGCAGCCTCCCGATCAGCTCGGCGGCTGCCGGCGCGATCCGCTCGGGGCGGTTGTGCAGCTCGGGCGGAAGCGGGTGCACGTCCACCACCCACGCGCGCCGGCGAGCGATCGCGCCGATGTGCACCGCCAGCGCGCCGCAGGCAACGACCGCGACCCGCTTCTGTGCCGGCGCGCTCATCCCGGGAACGCCAGCTGGTCGATGAACAGGTCGTTGAAGTCCGCCCGGCCGGAGAGCTCGACGTACTCCACCTCGTCGAGGATCGCGTCGGCGGCGGCCCGCTCGCGCAGCGACAGCGCCGCCATCTTCGCGCCCTCGCCGGCCACGTTGCCCGCCGAGATGATGCGTGTGAGCGCCAGCTTCGGGACGAGGCCGATGCGGACCGCGCTCGCCGGCGAGAGGTACGAGCCGAAGCTGCCCGCCAGGAGCACCTGCGACACGTCGTCCGCCGTGATCCCGAGCTCGCCCATCAGGATCGCCCAGCCGGTCGCAATCGACGCCTTGGCGAACTGGAGCTCGCGCACGTCGCGCTGGGACAGATAGACCGCGTTCTCGGGATCGTCACCGCGCCAGGCGAGCACGAACACACGCTCCTTGCCCACCTTGACCAGCCGCTTGGAGAGCTCGGGGTGCATCTCGAGCGCCGCCTCGTCGGGGATGTAGCGGCCCGAGTTGTCGATGAGACCGCACACGACCAGCTGGGCGACGGCGTCCACGAGGCCCGAGCCGCACATGCCGACCGGGTCGGTATCGCCGATGACCTCGAGCGTCAGCTCCTCGCCCGCGATCTTGACGCCCTCGATCGCGCCCTCAGCTGCGCGCATGCCGCAGCGGATCTGGGCGGCCTCGAACGCGGGGCCGGCCGGGGCGGCGGTCGAAACCACCCGCTCCTGCGAGCCGAGCGCGATCTCGGAGTTCGTGCCGACGTCGATGAAGAGGCGCAGCCGCCGGTCGCGTGTGAGCCCGGTCGCGAGCATGCCTGCGACGATATCGCCGCCGACGTACGCGCCGAGGGCGGGGAAGGTGAAGGCGGGCGCCCGCGGATGCAGCTGCACGCCGTAATCGGCCGCGGGCACGGGCGGGAGCCTGCGGGCGGTGATGATGAACGGCGCCATCGCCAGCGGCTCGGGGTCGATCCCAAGCGCGATCTGGGTCATCGTCACGTTGCCGCAGACGACCATCTCGTAGACCCGCTCGCGCTCGATGCCCGCCTCCTCGCACACCTCGCCGGCGAGCTGGTTCAGGGTCTCGGCCGCGCGCGCCTGGAGGGCTTCGAGCGCGTCGGGATCGAGCATCGTTGCCGAGACCCGCGAGATGACATCCGCGCCGTAGGGCTGCTGCCGGTTCAGCATCGACTTGACCGCGAGCGGCTGGCCGGTGGCCAGGTCGAGCAGGTTCGCCACCACCGTCGTCGTGCCCAGGTCGAACGCGATCGCGTGGCGTTCGGCGGTGGTGTCGCCCGGCTCGACGTCGATCAGGAGGTCGTCGCAGATGACCGCGGTGACCTTGTAGTCGGCCGCGCGCAGCGTGCGGCCGAGCATGCGCATCGCACCCGGGTGGACACGCAGCTCGTAGTCGTCCACGGCGGCCAGCACCCGCTCGAGGTCGGAGGCCTGGTCTTCGAGCGACGGCTCGGCGAGCTCGAGGTAGCGCTTCTGCACCGACGGGCGCAGGATCACGTGGCGTCCGACGCCGACCAGCGCCGCCTTCGGCCGCGTCTGCAGCGGCGGCACGTCGATCTCGAGGTCCTCGGTCACGAGCGCACGGCAGGCCAGGCGCCAGCCACCCCGGAGCTCGTCGATCGTGAACGCGCGCGGGTCGACGGTGTCCACCGGCATCGCCCCGGAGATCACCCGCACCTTGCACTTCTTGCACGTGCCGTGGCCGCCACAGGTGGAGTCGATGGCGATGCCGTTCCAGGAGGCCGCGTCGAACACGGTCGTCCCCACCGGCACGCGCACATCGCCGCCGTCGGGGCGAAACTGCAGGCGCACCCGGCCGGTGCCGGGCTGGACGGCTGCGTCGGTCACGCCGCTCCGGCTGCGAGCTTGGCCCGGTAGGCCGCGATCCAATTGGCGCCCCACTCATCGTGGCCGAGCAGGAAGTCGGCTGCGCGCACCGCCTCGACGCAGACCTGAGCGCGGGCGTCCATGATCGCGCTTGTCAACCCGTGGCTCGCGGCGATGGCCAGGAACCCGGCTCCCAGCGTGTGCCGCCCCGGCAGGCCGAACGAGGTGTTGGACGCGCCGCAGGTCATGTTCACGCCGAGGTTGTCGCGGATCAGGCGCACGGTCTCGAGGAACAGCGTCACGGCGCGCGGCTCCGCTCCGACCGGCATCGCCAGGGGATCGATGACGACGTCCTCGGGCGGGATGCCGTGGTCTCCCGCCACCGACACGATCTTGCGCGCGATCTCCAGCCGCCGCTCGGGCTCCATCGGGATCTCGTCGTCGTTGGCCAGGCCGATCACGGCGGCACCGTGGCGGGCGA
>DATCPV010000246.1:0-4467 GCA_036569885.1 Gaiellales bacterium
AGCCGCTGGCGACGCCGACGCAGGACATGGTGCTGGGCACCTACTACCTGACGTACGCCGCCGAGGACCTGAGCAAGGTGACGGTGGCAGACGCGCGCGAGCGCAAGCTGCCCTACTTCGGCTCCCTCGACGAGGTCGAGATCGCCTACGACCAGAAGCAGGTCACCCTGCAGGCCCCGATCACGCTGCGCGAGCGCGGCGACTGGATCGTGACCACCGTGGGCCGGGCGATCTTCAACGAGGAGGTCAGCCTGGCGCTGGGGCATGCGGTCGGCGAGAAGTACGACCTGACCGAGTACGCCTACCAGAACCGCACGTTCACGAAGCGCGACATGACGGAGTTCATCTCCGACCTCGTCGACCGCTACGGCGCCACGGCGATCGCCGAGGTGCTCGACACGGTCAAGGAGCTCGGGTTCAGCTACGCCACCCGCGCCGGCGTGACCATCTCGAAGAACGACATCGTCATCCCTCCCGACAAGGAGAAGATCCTCACCCACTACGAGGACGAGGTCGGGAAGGCGCAGCGGTCGTACGACCGCGGCCTCATCACTGAGGACGAGCGGCACGAGCAGGTGGTGTCACTGTGGAACAAGGCCACCGACGACGTCGGCGAGGCCATGAACCGCAACCTCGACGAGTTGAACCCCGTGTACATGATGGCCAACTCGGGCGCCCGCGGATCGTTCAAGCAGATCCGCCAACTGGCCGGGATGCGCGGCCTGATGGCAAACCCGAAGGGCGAGATCATCGAGCGGCCGATCAAGTCCAACTTCATGGAGGGGCTGTCGGTGCTGGAGTACTTCATCTCCACCCACGGCGCCCGCAAGGGGCTGGCCGACACGGCGCTTCGTACCGCCGACTCGGGCTACCTGACCCGGCGGCTCGTGGATGTGAGCCAGGACGTGATCATCCGCCAGGACGACTGCAAGTCGACCGGGTCGATCCTCGTCCCGGTCCGCACCACGGACGGCTCCGGCAACCGCTCAGGTCTCATCGGGCGGGTGGTGGCGGCCGAGGCCAAGATCGGCAAGCTCACGCTGAAGAAGGGCGAGGAGATCAACGGCGCCCGCCTCCGCGAGATCGTGCTGGCCGCGGGCGACGATCGCTCCCAGGTCGTCCCGGTGCGGACGACGCTCAAGTGCAAGGCCGAGATCGGCGTCTGCCGCACGTGCTACGGCTGGTCGATGGCGACCGGCAAGATGGGCGAGATCGGCGATGCTGTCGGCACGATCGCGGCACAGTCGATCGGCGAGCCCGGCACCCAGCTGACCATGCGCACGTTCCACACCGGCGGCGTCGCCGGCCTCGACATCACCCACGGCCTGCCGCGGGTGGTGGAGCTGTTCGAGGCTCGCAAGCCGAAGGCCGCGGCGACGCTCGCGGAGCTCGAGGGGCGCGTGGCGATCGACGAGGGCGAGCGTGGCTACACCGTCACGATCACCCCCACCGGAGGCGAGGACGGGGACGCCAAGGAGTACGCGTTCCCGCGCCGCACCCGGCTGCGTGTCAGCGAGGGCGAGATGATCGAGGCCGGAGCGCCGCTGAACGAGGGCCCACTGGCCCCTGTCGAGGTGCTCGACCTGCGCGACGACACGGAGACCGCCCGCTACCTCGTGGGTGAGGTGCAGGAGGTCTACAAGAGCCAGGGCGTGGAGATCCACGACAAGCACATCGAGCTGATCGTCCGCCAGATGCTGAAGAAGGTGCGGATCGACAACTCGGGCGACTCCGACTACCTGCCGGGCGAGCTGGTCGACCGGCCGGAGCTCGAGAAGACGCTGCGGGTGCTGAAGGCCGGCAAGAAGGAGCGGCCGACCCACACGCAGCTGATCCTCGGGATCACCAAGGCCTCACTGGCGACGCAGAGCTTCCTGAGCGCCGCGTCGTTCCAGGAGACCACCAAGGTGCTGACCGATGCCGCGCTCGAGGGCAAGACCGACCACCTGGTCGGCCTGAAGGAGAACGTCATCATCGGCAAGCTGATTCCGGCCTCGACCGGGCTCAAGGAGTACCGCGCCGTCACGATCGAGCCGGCCGAGGATGCTCCCCGCTTCTACGTCGAGGACTTCGCCGAGCCGCCCGTCTACACGGACGCGCTCGTCGGAGGCGATGGTCACCTGGCGGCGAACGGAGACATCGACCTGACGCCGAAGCCGGGCGCCGAGCCGCCGATCCTCCCGCCGGTCCCAGACGAGGAGTAAGAACCGGGGACAGTCCCCCGCGGATCGCCGTTGCAAAGGTGTTGGCGACTTGTGACGGATCCGCGGGGGCTTCCCCGTTGTTCAGCCGGCCGCGATGGCGGCCGGCTGTTCGCCGGGCCGCGACAGGATCCGCTCGAGAGCGCTCGCCGCGCCGAGCCGCTCGAGGATCGCCCGCGCCTCGGCCAGCGCCGCGTCGCGGTCATAGCCCGCAGCCGCCTGCTCGCCGAGAGCGATGGCGAGCTGCCAGGGCGTCCCGGACCGGCGAGCGGCGTCGACCGCTTCGGCGAACAGCCCCTCGATGTCGCCGGCCTCCGCGAGCAGCGCACGCAGGAGCGATCGGTGGGCGAGCAGGCGCGGTGAGGCTCCGACAGGCTGCAGGCCCTCGAGCCGCTCGAGGCTGGCCGCGGCAGCCGGGCGGTCGCCGGCATGGAAGTCGCACCAGCCCTCGAGGATGAACGATTCCTTCACCGCCGGGTGCCCGAGGCCGAGTGTGGCGAAGCCACCCGCCCCGCGCCGCGCGGTCGCCGCGGCTTCGGCGAATCGCGACTCACCGGCGAGCGCCTCGGAACGTGCCAGCCACAGCTGCGCCCGGTTCTGCTCGTCGCTGTCCGACTCGTCGAAGCCCGACGCGGCGATCGCCTCGTTGGCCTCCGCAACCGCGCCGCGGCGGGCGAGGATTAACGCCCGAGTCAGCAGGATTCCGCGCGCGAACACGTCGGTCTCGGCGCCCGGGGTCTCCTGCGCCTCGTGGGTGAGGCGCAGGGCTTCGTCCCAGTCGCCCCGGTCGACGGCGGCGAACGACGTGTGCAGGAGAAAGCTCCGCTTCCACTGCTGATCGCCGGCGCGCTCGGCCAGCGCGAGGCCGCTCGTGTCGTAGTCGTGCGTGTAGTCGTCCACGCCCTCGCGCTCGAACGAGAGGTTGAAATAGGCGCGCATGGCGGCCTGCGGCGCATCGCCCTCCAGCGCGACCCGCAGCGCCCCCAGCATCAGCGAGCGGGCCTCTTCGCGCCGGTTCGTGAACGCGACCATCCAGAGGCCCTTCGTGTTGAGCGCGTGCGAGAGCACCTCGGGCAGATACAGCGTTTCGGAGATCTCGATCGCCCGCTCGAGCGGCTCGCGGCCGCGCGCCTCCTCGCCGATCATTCCACAGAGCCGGCCGATCTGCGCCGCGAGGTGGGCGAGTTCGGCGTCGGGCGGCTGGTCGACAAGCACCGCATAGGCCTCCTCCATCTCGGCCACCGCCTCGGCAGAGCGACCCTGGAGGAAGAGCACGTCGCCGCGCTGGGCGCGCACGCGGGCGGCCGAGCGTGCGTCCGCGGCCTGCTCGTGGATTGCGATTGCGCGGCTGAACTGCGCCTCCGCCTCGCCGACGTCGCCCTTGCGCAGCGCGAGCACTCCGGCCTTCTCGTGCAACGCCGCCTGATCGCGCTCGTCCGCCACCAGGTCGAGTGCGGCGGTGACGAGCCGGAACGCCTCTGCCGGGGCGGCGAGCGAGGCGGCGCGTTCGGAGGCGCGCAGGAGGTCGGCGCGGGCGGCGTCGCGCAGGCCGGCGGCATCCGGGTCGTCCGGCAGGAGCCGATAGGCGTCGACGCGGTGGGCGGCGATCACCTCGGCCAGCTCATCGCCGCCGAGTCGGGCGAGGTGGTCGGCCGTCGCCAGGTGCAGGCGCTTGCGCTCGCGCCGGCCGAGGGTGTCGCGCGCGATCGTCCGCACCATGTCCTGCACGAAGCCGTACTGGCCGCGCTCCGGCGAGCGCGGGTCGGTCTGGACCGAGACGAGCTCCTTGCGAGCCAGCGCCGCGAGCACCTCCTCGGCCTGATCGCGGGGCATTCCCCCGACCGCCGCGAGGCCGTCGAGCGTGAACGACTTGCCGAGCACGGCCGCCTGCTGCACCAGCCGGCGCTCGTCCTCGGAGAGGCCGTCAAGCCGGGCGGCGACGAGGGCGTGCAGGGACTCGGGGATCTCGAGCTCGGCGATCGCGCCGGTGACCCGGTACCCGCCGCCGTCGGCGCCGCGCACGACGACGCCGCGGTCGAGCAGCATTCGCGCGGTCTCAACCGCGTACAGCGGCACCCCCTCAGCCGCCGAGGCGATCCGTGTGACCGCGTCCGGCGGGAGCCCGGGGACCATGCCCGCCACGAGCTCCGCCATGGCCTCGTCGCCGAGTGGCTCGAGCGCGAGCGATGTGAGCGACCGCGGCGCCGCCCCCCAGCCCGAGCGATCGCCGAGCTCGGGCCGCGCGAGTGTGACCACGAACAGGCGG